>CALWKP010000058.1 GCA_944381295.1 uncultured Clostridia bacterium
GCGCTATACCCACCATATTGGCGCGCCAAAAGGGACTCGAACCCCTGGCCTACTGCTTAGAAGGCAGTTGCTCTATCCAGCTGAGCTATTGGCGCAAACTCATCAAGGATGTCGATTTGGAGCGGGTGATGGGAATCGAACCCACACGACCAGCTTGGAAGGCTGGGATTCTGCCATTGAACTACACCCGCATTTCAGCGACGGGTTAAATTATACCATGTTTCCCCTAGGTTGTCAAGGTTTTCCCGAAAAAAGGGGGGACAGATTTTTTACTCTGTCCCCAGTTTGTTCATAAGACTTCCAATTCAATTTTTCCGTCTTTTTCCGTGACTGCAATCCCGCTGATTCCATGGTCTGCATGATCGATCAACGCCGTAGCAATACGGTCTTCCACTTCGCGGCGGATCGTGTTGCGCAGGTCACGCGCACCGCTTTTCCCGCCAAAAGATTTTTGTGCCAGCCATTTTGTCGCCTTTTCATCGTAGGTCAACAAAATTCCGCGATCTTTCAAGGAAGTCACATATTCGTCCATCATCAATGCAGCGATCTTTTCATAATCGTCCTGGGTTAACGCACGGAATACAATGACTTCATCCACACGGCTTAAAAATTCGGGCCGCAGGAACTCCGATAACGCCTTCATTGCTTTGTCACGGGTGGCATCCTGTTCGGAACGTACAAACCCCAGTGCACCTTCTTTGCGTTCGCTTCCTGCGTTGCTGGTCATTACAATTACGGTGTTTTCAAAGTTTACGGTGCGTCCATGGGCGTCGGTAATCCGCCCTTCGTCCAGAATTTGCAACAGGATGTTCATTACATCCGGATGGGCTTTTTCAATCTCATCAAACAGCAGAACGGAATACGGACGCCGCCGGACCTTTTCTGTAACCTGGCCAGCTTCGTCGTAGCCGACATAGCCCGGAGGAGAACCAATAATCCTAGAAACCGAATGTTTCTCCATGAATTCCGACATATCCAGACGGATCAGGGTTTCCGGCGTGTCGAAAAGTTCCTGAGAGAGGACTTTGACAAGTTCTGTTTTTCCTACGCCAGTAGGCCCGACAAAAATAAAGGATGCCGGCCGTCTGCGTGGGCTGATCTGCACCCGGCTTCTCCGGATCGCCGCAGAAACTGCTGCCGCAGCTTCCTGTTGGCCGATCACTTTTGCATGGAGCCTTTCTTCCAGGCCGCCTAATTTTTTGAGTTCGCTTTCCTGAATGCGGCTTGCCGGAATCCCCGTCCATAACTCGATTACATGAGCAAGATCCTGTTCTTCCACTTCCGCCCCTAATGCTGCTGGCGCAAGTTCTTCCGTTTTTTGTTCCAGCTGTGCAATCTCATATCGGATTTCTGCAAGTTTTTCATAATCCGGTTCTTGCCCATCTGCGGTCAATTCCTCTTCCTGGCCGCGGAGCTTTTCCAGATCAAACACTGCTTTATCATAGTCCGCCATTGGTTTGTTGCGCAGCGCGGCACTGGCGCAGGCTTCGTCCAGCAGGTCGATCGCTTTATCCGGTAGGAACCTATCGTTGATATATCGTTCGGACAGAATAGCAGCACGCCGGACAATCTGGGACGGCACACGGACCCGGTGATATTGCTCATAGTATTCTTTGATACCTTCCAGAACCTCTACGGTTTCCTGAAGAGAAGGTTCTGCGATCGTTACTGGCTGGAAACGACGTTCCAAAGCAGCATCCTTTTCAATATATTTGCGGTATTCCACAAAGGTAGTCGCGCCGATCACCTGGATTTCTCCGCGGGAAAGTGCGGGTTTCAGAATATTGGCTGCATTCATGGAACCTTCCGCGTCACCCGTGCCGACAAGATTGTGAACTTCGTCAATAAACAGGATAATATTTCCGTCCGCTTTCACTTCGTCCACCAGACCCTTGATCCGGCTTTCAAATTGTCCGCGGAATTGTGTCCCTGCGACCAGTGCGGTCAAATCCAGCAAATGGATCTCTTTCTTTTTCAGGCGTGCAGGAACATCTCCCTGCGCGATTTTTAATGCAAGCCCTTCAGCGACTGCTGTTTTGCCGACGCCAGGTTCTCCAATCAGACACGGATTATTCTTAGTCCGACGGCTCAAAATTTGTATGACACGCGAAATTTCCCGGTCACGGCCGACGATTCTGTCGATTTCTCCTGCTTTTGCGCGCCCTGTCAAATTCGTGCAGTAAGCGTCGATGTGCTTCCGCTTTGGCTTTCGCGAGTCCGTTTTTTTGCCTCGTGGGGAAGATTCCGACTGTTTTGCACCAGGCTGTCCCTGCGGTGGAGGCATGTTGAAGATATTTTGCAGGAAGGGAAACGTTGCAGCACCGCCTGGGGTGAATGCGTCATCAGATTCCCCATCAGCACCGGGTTCCAGATTCATCAGTTCATTCAGTTCGGATTCCATCGCTTCCATCTGTTCTTCGGTGATCCCCATTTTTTCCATGAGATCATTGACCGGCTTGATTCCCAATTCTTTTGCGCAAACAAGGCATAGCCCTTGGCTTTGTCCGGAATCTACCGAAGAGGCAATGAATACGACAGCCGGACGTTTATGACATCTTGAACATAACATACCGCATTTTCTCTTCTCCGCTGCCGCGGCGGACCAATCAGCGTGCCCCCTGCGGCGGGATTTGAGGGCGCATTATTGTTTACCAGTTTAGGAATGATTTCATTTCTTGGAGAGAGGGAGAGAATCCTGAGTTTCGTTGGAACGCAGGATGTGCAAAAATACCAGGAAATAGCGGATCCAGGCATAAATCATAGCGACTGCCGTCACGGACAGCAACGTAACAGTAAGGGTAGGATCCTCATAATGCCAGATACCGGCTAACGCCACAAGCGTGACAAAGGTAATATAGAATAGCACGGTGGCAACTTTTCCATACCATCGGGCGCTGCAAGGACGTTTTCCCTGTTTGAGGAGGATCGCCCCGCCGATAATCATAGAAATTTCTTTGCAGATAAAAATAATGAGGATGGGCCAAAGTATGGGATGGACAATTGTAAGACATAAGGCAACAGAACCTTGTGTCAGCTTGTCCGCAAGTGGGTCCAGCATTTTACCAAGATCAGTAATCTGATTAAATTTTCTTGCAATGATCCCGTCAAACATATCGCTTAAGCCGGAGAGCACCAACATTCCGATCGCCCATTCTACACGGGCGTTCAGAAAAAACCAGATAAATGGAATAATCAGTAAAAGCCGTAGGACAGAAAGCCCATTTGGAATATTAATATTCTTGTTCATCCTATTTCAGACCTTTCTTAATGATCCATATTACCCGAAAAAGATCGTCAAAACGGTTCGCCGAACCAAGAGACCAAGGGGAAAAACTTGGACATGGTTTGGACGACAATAGAATTTTGGGCACCGTTTTGCCAGGCTGCAGCAGTATCTTCGGGCATTAGTGGAGCCGCCCAGGAAACAAGAACAATCAATAAGGCGGCAAAAACAGCGCCGCTGAACAATCCGAAAGCACCGCCTAACAAGGCGTTGACCTGACGTAAAACCGGCAGGCGGAAAACGGAAGCGATCATCCGGACCAAGATGCGGATCAGGAACATAAACACGGCAAAAAGCAGTATCATGAATAAAATCCGCAGAAGGTTGATAACCGATGGCGACAAGGCGTTGACGATGACGGGAGCGAGTTCCTGAGCGGAACCGGCAAGCGTGGCCTCAAGGGAATCCTGCGTCATACCGGAATTCACAAGGGCGTTGGATAAAAATCCAGGCAAAGAATCCAGTAAAGCCTGAGCCTGTTCAGCAGCAGTTGCAGCAGCAGTTTCTGTTAAAACAGACGAGACTTTTTCCAAAAAGACTCCATGCAGAAAAGTTTGATAAACAAATGCAGCCAATACACCGCTGAGAGCGGAAGACAAAAATGCGGCAAGCAGATATCCAATGAATCCCAAAAGAGATTTGATAAAGCCTTTTTTCAAACCCCACACGGTACATCCCAACAGGAGGCACAGCAAAAGGGCGTCGATCACAATATTCATAAATCCTCCAATCGGAAAATTGCAGATCCAATGCTGCAATGGATAGGAAACGTCAAAGATTTCGAGACAATCTGACTATACCATAAACCACTTGCGAGCACAAGAGAAGCTAGATAACAAACTTATGAACAGTTTGTTACAAAATGGATTCAGGAGAGCGAACCCAGACGGATTTCGGTAATCCCAAGGATATAAACCGAACTTTCGTTAGCAAGTGAAATTTTTCTGGCATCGCTGCCGCTGGAACAGGAGCCGGAAAGCTGGCCGGTAGTCACAGAATAGGCGTAAACCGTTTGACCGGCAAGGACACCGACGATATCGCCGTAAGCGGAAACGGATTCCACAGAGGTTTGAAAAGAAAATGATTGGACCGCCTGACCGTTGGAATCCACAACGGCAACGGTACCGGTCTGTGCGCCGGAATAAGGGGAAAATCCCAGGTATAGGCGACCAGAATCCACAATATAATCCGTTAGCTGCTGAGAGCCGTAAGAAAATTCTGTATGGGCGGAGCCATCCTCGCTGATAAAACTGGCGGAGGAATCACCGATAGCAATCACCGTACCATTTTCACAGTATTCCACGTCGAGGATTAACGTATCCGGATAGAGCAGTTTCGCAGTCTCGGTTTCCTGAGAAAAATCGAAAAGATATACCACCGAGACAAGACCGCCGTTTTGTGCAGAGATTCCTGACGCGGCAGCTTTGGTACCGTCCCGGTTTAAGGACAGGGAAGTAATATAAAAATCAGCAAATTCAAAGCGGTATTGTTCCGTGTTATCTTCAAGCCATACAGTCAGTAAGGATGTATAACCTTTTTCTTCTGTTACCAGTGCGTACCGGCCATTCGAACAAATATCCCCGGCCAGGATATCTTTTTCCATATTTCCAGTTTTGAGCGTTTTGGATGCGCTTTCTACCTGATAGCCTGTACCACCAAGATTATAAATGAGGGTACGGGTACCGGAAAGCTTCATGACTGGACTGTTAAAGCTATGCTGACGGCTAATCAGTTCCTTGGCAGTAGAGTTTAAAACCGTCAAGCGAGTATCACTCACATAAGCGATATTATGGTTCTGACTTTCAAAATTTCCAGGACTGATACTGTTCCCGGCAATTGCGGTGGGAAACCCGTCCCCGACGCCCATACCGACAACCTGAACTTGAACCCATTCCGCAATATTTTGTGGGGTCAGATTCTCACGGTTAAACCAAATCAGCATACCGGAAACACAAATGATAAGGATGATAATTACCCGATAAACCCAACGCGGGACTCGAGGGGTATGACGTGTTTTACGTGGACGTCTGGCATGCGGATTACCTTCTTGCAAAGAACCATCTTCGTCCATCTCGTCATCCGCAAAGCGTTTTCCTTTTTTATTCCACAGCACGTCATCACTTCCTGTCGTCAAGAATGTCTGGAGCCAGGTTATCATAGAAAACCCGGTTGAGATATAGTCCGCAAGCGGGAGCGGTTGGCCCGGCAGCCTTGCGGCATTTGGCTTCCAGGATGGCAGGGATACTATCGGGAGCAAATTTTCCTTGGGCGACCCGCAGCAGGGTACCGGTCATAATCCGTACCATATTATACAGGAACCCGTTGGCTGCTACCGTAAAGGTAACCATGTTGCCGTCGCGCCGGACTTCAGATTTTGTCACAGTACGGCAAAAGTCCCCGCGTTCCCGGCCGTCCAAAGTGCAGAAGGAAGTAAAATCATGCGTTCCCAGAAAATATTGGGCAGCTTCCTGGAGGACTTTTTCATCAAGCAGATACCAATAATGCAGCGCATAACCTTCCAGAAAAGGATCCCGGATGGGATGGTTCCAAATTTTATAGACATATTCTTTCCCGGTACAGGAATAGCGGGCATGAAAATCCAACGGAACTTCACGGCAGTGGGTAACTGCCATATCAGCAGGCAGAAAGCGATTCATTGCCATAACAAGCCTGTCACAGGGAATTGCGTGACAAATCTTGACACTGATGCAGTACTCATAGGCATGTACGCCAGAATCGGTACGGCTGCAGCCCTTGAGGTCCGGAGCGGCGCCGAATACCTTGCGGAGCGCGTCCTGAAATACTTCCTGCACAGCGAGGGCATTCTGTTGAATCTGCCAGCCATGATAGTGTTTCCCGTCGTAACGGATGGTAAAAAGCAAATTGCGGATACAAAGCCCTCCTGTCCCTGTGGCAGCATGCCTGGATTTTCTTTATTAATAGTATATTGTAACACAAATCTGTCAAAGTTTCAAACCCTGGAAGGGGGAGGAATAAGGAAACGCCGGATTTCATTAGTCAAAGCAGCCGATCTCAAAAAAGAAGCAGCAACAGGACTTTTGATCCTTGCCGCTGCTTTCAAAAAAATAAGTTCTAAAAAATATACCAGTCCCAAACTTCCAACAGTTTCGGGATGGAGAAACTGTTCCAATATGGAATTTTTCAGAAATAGTTAGAAGAAAAGAAAGCCTATATAAGAATTATTGCTCTAACGCACTCTGAATGGACCGGATAATTTGATCGCGCTCGAAAGGTTTATAGACGAATCCTTTAGCGCCGATACGGGTGGCTTCATTGATGGTGTCATCATATGCCAGCGAGGATACTATCAGGACGACCGCGTCAGGATGCGCCTCCAGTAACAGGCGGGCTGCTTCCAGACCATCCATGCCGGGCATAAGAATATCCATGGTGACAAGATCAGGATGAACTTGATTATACATTTCCAAAGCTTCCTCGCCGCTTTGGCAGCATGCAGCAACTTCATAATCTGTTCCGGAAAGAATTTTTTGTAATTGTAATTGGACGATGTGTGAATCATCTACCACCATGATTTTTTTGGACATATGATGTCACACCTTTTTATCTTTCTACTTCTGTGCGGAATTTTCTAAAGGGAAGGTTTGGTGGATTAACTGAACGCCTTCATTGCAGTTGCTGGTATAATTCAATATACAGCAGGAACTGACGTCATCTGGAATATAGCGGCCGAGAGAAAAACTCGGAATGTGAAACCGGGAAGAAATATGCGCGCTGCGGAAAAGGCCGGCAACGATACGTCCACAGATAATGTTGAGATATTCTTTGGCAAAATCCTCGATATCCTGTGAGGTCACGATTTCTTCCTGCATGAAATGCTGTGTGAGACGCATTAATAGACATGCGTCTGCACATAACGCCAGAGACGCGTGATAACCGCCCTCAAAAGTAGTGTGTATGGTACAAAGATTATTAACGTTATTGGAAAGGAAAGTGTCCTGTTTTTGTAACTGTATGCTGGCAATACGGTTCGGGACGTCCTGCATGACTCCATCCAAAATATCCTGTATTTCTTTTGGGGTAAGAGCGTTCAAAAGAGACCCTCCTTTCGTTGTGCAATAGTTTTAGAGGAAAAACCCATGACCCGGGCAGAGGTCCGGGGAAACTCAAATGCGACAGACAAAACCATTCCGCAAACCAAAGGTGCAGTGATGTTCTAGCTGATTCACATGGAACGATTGGAGTCCGATCGTCACAACAG
This sequence comes from uncultured Clostridia bacterium, assembly GCA_944381295.1. Taxonomy (GTDB): domain Bacteria; phylum Bacillota; class Clostridia; order Oscillospirales; family Acutalibacteraceae; genus CALWKP01. Next base: position 7,524 of record CALWKP010000058.1, read on the forward strand.
TCCCGGGATATGCTTCATCGCAAACCAGACGGCGGGTATCGCAATTAGGCTGCGGCGAAGCAGCAGGATCCAAATCCTTATCAAGTTTCTGAAGCTTCATCTGACTGAGATAGAAACTGAGACGAAGCTTGGAAAGCTTGTTTTGATGGACTATCAGGCTGCTCTTCCAGAATTGAGATCTCGTTAGAGATTCTATCAAGATCCGACAGGATCTCAGTACGTTCAGATTCTTCGCAGGGCAGACCGCCCAAGAAAATCGAAGTAAGCCTTTCGACCTTTGAGCCGACGATAGTGGCGGAAACCTCGTGAGCAGACCGGATGATCCCACCGATAATGACCCCACGGCCCGTACGAGCTTTGACGGTACCGTTGCTGTATATAGTGCAGTCGATGATACAGTCAGCCTGCACGCTTTCCAGAGCATAGACGCGGCAACGTTCCAGATATTTTGCATAGATACTTTTGTGTGCGCGGATTATGGCACAGTCCTGTCCCTGTACACCGCTGGATACGATTTCTACCATACAGGATTCAATGACGCCGTCTACTTGGATATTTCCGGTAGCGCGCACTGTGAATCCGCGGGTCACATCCCCATGAATATGAACATCGCCCAGGAAATTGATATCGCCGGTTTCCTGGTCCACATCTTTCAGAATTTGGAGAACCGGATTTACCTGGAAATTATGCCCAGTAAATTCCACATGCCCGGCCTTGGTTGCGGGCAGGTGTTTCCCATCCTCAGAGACGACCGTGTTACGGCCTTGCGGGATGACCGGTTCCGCCCCAAGATTTGGAGGAACAGGATCACCGGTGACAGCGATTCCTGGAACTCCGGGAACAGGGGGAATAATATCACAGATAACATCCTCTTTCATTTTTACCGTTGAGAATTCGAAAAAATGATTTCCAAAAACGACACAGCTTTTCTAGATGCCTGGTAAAAATTATCACTTTTCCGGGAGAAACAGAAAACCTTGCGGCAGACATTCACCAGCTTTTTTGATAGATTCAGGAGAGACTTGTCCCAAAAGCAGGAAGGGCTGCGGGGAATCAGGAAAAGGACCTAGTTGCTTTTCAAACCAGGTTACATCCTGCCATGCACCACATTTAAATCCGGTTTTACGCGATACAGCCGTAGCGTGGAACCCTAACGCCCGGTGAAAAGCTTCGCTGGCAGTATTCCCAACCGTCACAAGTGCATAGAGATTAATGACGTTTTGTAATTTTAGAATTTCAAATAACAAATTGTATAGACATTTTCCGACTCCTTTTCCGACACTTTTCTGGGAAAGATAGATCGTCATTTCGACATCCCATTGATACGCGGCACGTTCAAAAAATTTATGAGCATAGGCATATCCCAGAAGTTCCCCGTTTTCTTCACATACGAAATAAGGGTATTCCGACGAAATCATTCGTGCCCGTTCGGAAAATTCTTTCAGAGAGGGAAGTCCATATTCAAATGAAATCGGGGTATCGATATATTGTGCATAAATTTTGAGAAGCTCGGGAATATCGGATTGCCGCACAAAGCGGATAGTTTTCATGAAAGGCACCTCGGTTTCCAGAACGGCAGGTTTGTGCCGCAGTTTTTCCCATTATAGCAAAAACACAGCCGCCCATCAAGAAATTCCAGAGGAGTTCCCGTAAATTCTATGACAGAGTTTTTTCATCTTGCAGGTTTCCGCGAGAGGCATTATAATAGAAAAGTAAAATAGAGAAATATTACCTGTACTGGGATAGAGTGCAGGAGTTCTGAGACGAAGGATGAATGAGGGATTGCATGTCAGTTTCACGTGATAAAATACGGAATTTCAGTATTATAGCGCATATCGACCACGGGAAAAGTACCTTGGCCGACCGCATTTTGGAAAAAACACAGGCGGTTTCGCTCCGTGATATGGAAGATCAGCTTCTCGACGATATGGATTTGGAAAGGGAGAGAGGGATCACCATCAAAGCGCATGCCGTAACGCTGGTTTACCGGGCACAGGATGGCGAAGACTATGTTTTTAATCTGATTGATACCCCCGGTCATGTCGACTTCAACTATGAAGTATCCCGTTCACTGGCGGCATGTGAAGGCGCGATCTTGGTGGTGGATGCTTCCCAGGGGATCGAGGCTCAGACGTTAGCCAATACCTATCTTGCAGTGGATGCCGGGCTGGAAATTATTCCGGTCATCAATAAAATCGACCTTCCTTCTGCCGACCCGGAACGTGTCCGCGCAGAAATTGAGGATGTGATTGGGATCCCTGCGGATGAAGCACCGCTGATTTCAGCAAAATTAGGGACGAATATTGAAGAAGTCATGGAATATGTGGTGCGTGCTGTGCCGCCTCCGCAAGGAGATGAGAATGCACCGTTAAAAGCACTGATTTTTGACTCCTATTATGATGCGTATAAAGGGGTTATCGTATATGTGCGGGTAAAAGACGGCTGTGTAAAGCCAGGAGATACGATCCGCATGATGGCCGTTGGCAGCGAGTTTACCGTAGTGGAAGTGGGGCATCGCCGGGCTACTTCGCTGGAACCCTGTGGCAGCCTTTCTGCCGGTGAAGTTGGGTATATTGCCGCATCCATCAAGGCAGTGAGGGAGGCCCATGTAGGCGATACGGTTACCTTGGCCGATCGTCCTGCGGCGGAACCGCTTCCCGGATACCATGCAGTACAGCCGATGGTATTCTGCGGGATTTACCCGGCGGACGGCGCGAAATATCCCGATTTGCGCGAAGCTTTGGAAAAACTCCAGCTCAATGACGCCGCGCTTGTTTTCGAGCCGGAAACTTCAGCAGCACTGGGCTTTGGATTCCGGTGCGGTTTCCTGGGACTGCTGCATATGGAAGTCATTCAGGAGCGGCTTGAACGGGAGTATAGTCTGGACTTGGTAACAACAGCGCCAAGCGTTGTGTATCACATCACCAAGACTAACGGGGAAATGGTCTGCATCGACAACCCGACCAATTACCCTGACCCGGGACAGATTGCCAAAGCGGAAGAACCGATTGCGACAGCGCATATCTATACGCCAAGTGAATATGTAGGGAATATCATGGATTTGTGTCAGGACAGGCGCGGGGTATTCAAAGACATGAAATATATTGACACAGACCGTGTGGATATCCACTATGAGCTGCCGTTGAACGAAATCATTTATGACTTTTTTGACGCGCTGAAAAGCCGTACCCGCGGCTACGCGTCATTTGACTACGAATTGACGGGATATGCAAAATCGAACCTGGTGAAGCTGGATATCATGCTGAACGGGGAGGTTGTAGACGCATTGTCGTTTATCATCCATGCGGACAAGGCGTATCCACGCGCACGCAAGATGGCGGAAAAATTAGCAGAGAAAATTCCGCGTCAGTTGTTTGAAGTGCCGATTCAGGCATGCATTGGCGGAAAAATCATTGCGAGGGAAACTGTCAAAGCGATGCGTAAAGACGTGCTTGCGAAATGCTATGGCGGTGATATTACAAGAAAGAAGAAACTTCTGGAGAAACAGAAGGAAGGTAAAAAACGGATGCGTCAGCTTGGTACGGTAGAGGTACCGCAGGAAGCGTTTATGAGCGTCCTGAAACTTGACGAATAAAAAGAAACCTGAGAAACCTGAAAGGCGCTTACGGATTGGTTGAGCTAACCAATCTGTAAGCGCCTTTTGAATCGAAAAAATCTTTACTTTTTCAGATGTTCTTCGACACGATAACGGGGACGTGCTTTGACTTCGCTGTAAATTTTGCCGACATAGCCGCCGACAACGCCCAGACAAAGCATTTGCAGGCCGCCTAAAAGCCAAATTGATGCTACCGTAGCGGTCCAGCCGGCGACCGTGTTCCCAGTAAAATGAGAAATCAGTGCGTAGAGTAATCCCACAATACTCAGCAGCGATACCAGGATTCCAAGATTGGAAATAATCCGCAGTGGTTTTACACTAAACGAAGTGATTCCGTCAATGGCAAACGAAATCATCTTTTTCAGCGGGTATTTGGATTCTCCGGCAAAACGTTCCTGACGGTCATAATACACATAATCGCTCCGATAGCCGATTAAAGGGACCAATCCCCGCAGGAACAGGTTGACTTCCCGGTACTCAGAAAGAGCGTCAAGCGCCCGGCGGCTCATCAGTCGATAATCAGCATGATTATACACGACGTCTACCCCGAGTAATTTCATGAATTTGTAAAATCCCTGTGCACTTGCCCGTTTAAAAAAGGTATCGGTGTCCCGTTTGTTCCTGACACCATAGACAACGTCGCAGTGATCGTGGAATTTATCGAGAAATTGATCCAGAGCATCAATGTCATCCTGTAAATCTGCGTCAAGACTGATCGCACAGTCGCACAGATCTTTTGCAGTCATCAGGCCTGCAAGCAGCGCATTTTGGTGTCCGCGGTTGTGTGCCAGTTTAATCCCCGTAACATAAGGGGTCTCTCGATGAAATTTTTCAATCAGCATCCAGGTCCGGTCACGGCTTCCATCGTCTACATACAGAATCCTGCTCTCTGGACCGATTTTTCCGGCGGCAAGCATCTCATCCAGTTTTTTTGTGAGCCGGGAAGTGGTTTCTGGCAACACAGCCTCTTCGTTATAACAGGGCACTACCAGATATAGCGTTGTCATATTATTCCTCTTTTCCAAGTTGATCCAGGACGTCGGCGCCGCCGAGGCCGGTGTAACCGGCCGCGTTGCTGGACGCGGTCCCGGCGGCCGGCTCCCGGCTCCAAATCATCGGTCGGGCGAAGAGCAGGGTCAGGGACTGGCTG
>CALWKP010000059.1 GCA_944381295.1 uncultured Clostridia bacterium
TGACAAAGGTTTCCATTTCGTTGTTGCCGCACCACAGTCCCAACGACGCATGATGCCGCAGACGAATCATATTATCCCGCACCTCAGCAATGATATTTTCTTCAAACTCGTCGGTGAGGTTATACACTGCGCACGCAAACATCAAATCCTGCCACACGACAAGTCCCAATTCATCGCAGATATCATAAAAGACGTCGCTCGGATAGTGGCCGCCGCCCCAGACACGGATAGAATTAAAGTTTGCCGCAGCTGCATCCTCCAGCAACCGCCGGGTACGTTCCGGTGTAACGCGCGGTAAAAGGTTATCTTCCGGGATGTAATCCGCTCCCATCGAGAAAATCGGTACACCGTTTACCTGGAACGCAAAGCTTTCGCCCCACTCGTCCTTTTCGCGCAGCACGGTGAGCGTACGCAGCCCGATTTTCCGGGTCCAGGTATCCACCACCTTGCCCGCGCTCCGGTATTCCACCGTCACCGTATACAGCGGATGTTTCCCATATCCATTTGGCCACCACAGTTCCGGCTTTTCGATCACGAGACCGTCCTGTGCCGGTCCGGATGCTACTACCGTTCCGTCGGGTGCGGTAACTGTCGCCACAAATTCCGCATTCCCCTTTTCCGGCACATACGCTGTTTCCGGCTGGAAACGCAATGCTACTTTCCCATCCGTATGCTTTTGCGTAATGAAAACGCTTTTCAGCATTCCTTCCGTCAGGCCAATAAGCGAAATGTCCCTCCAGATTCCCGCGTCGGGAAGCCTCGGGCCCCAATCCCATCCGAACATGCAATGTGCTTTTCTCAGATGCGGGAACCCTTTCATTGCGTCGTCTGCGCCGTCAGCAACCGATTCCTCATAAGCCTCACGGATATATTTTGTCGGCGAATGAAACACCACTTCGATTTCGTTTTCGCCTTCCCGAAGTGCGTCATTCACACGGAATTCCCATACCCTATGCATATTCCGGCAGGAGCCAACCAGCACTCCATTGACCCGGATATCCGCCAAAGTATCCATTCCCTGGCAATTGAGCAAAATTACCGGGCAGTTGAAAAGTTCCCGGTCTACGGTAAATTTCCGGGAATACCGAAAATCATTTTCCATCAGCGGAAGCAAACGGTTTTCGTTGTCGCGCCAGAAGGGGTCCTCAATTTTTCCCGCTGAAAGCAGGTCGTGGTACACGGAACCTGGGACTGTTGCTGGAATCTGTTCCATTTCTCCCACAACTTGCAGGGTCCAAGGTCCGTTCAGCGATAATTTCTGCATGTGATCTCCTCCGTATTAATTAATTAATCGATGCTGCCAGAAAATGAATTTTACTTTCTTCTGTCGCACCATAGATCATCACTGTTTTTCTTCCTCCCGGAAGCAGGTCAAAATATAGCTCAGAACAACAAAAGGACGCATCTTCTAAATGAATCCCATGGGCATAAACATCACTGCCAACAGTTGCAAGGATTCCATTTTCCTCTTTATGGAGCTCAAGCACCTGAACCTTTGCCTGCGGTATTTGCAATTCCCGCAGATTTCCTTTCCGCAGCATCCCCACAGGTCCGGTCTCTCCGCCGTCCACAACGTAGGAACCCTTTTGATAATCTCCCTCAGGCAATGCTTCTTCCCACACCACTCCGCGGCTCCGGGCAGGCAAACAAATCTGCATCTTCTTGGTCCGGTCAGTCTGTCCATCAAAAGACAGATATCCTACACGCGCAGAAACCTGTAATTCCTCCGGGGTATCATTGCATCCCATTACGGTAACGACCCCGTCCTTTTCCCGCAAAATAAAGGTTACTGGCGCAAATGCCCTTTGTACCCCATAAAACGATATTTTCCGCCGGGCATAATAATCCATAACCGTCCAGCCAATTTCGCCCCAAGCGTCATAGAGACATCAGCATTTATCGTGCAAATTGCAAAGGTCTATCCAGTGTCAAGACTTTGCCAAGTTTATGGTGCTGATTTTCCTCCCTGTCAAACCAGCGTTTCTACGGCTATATTCGCGCAAATTCTAAAATTTGTCAAGGCAAAAAAAGAATATTTGTAAAACATTTTGAAAAATTCCTGATCTGCAAAGGATTTGAAACAAATCTTCTTAATTTTTGAAATTAGAAACTGCCTCCACGATATCAAGCACTTTACTTTCTAAAAACTTCTGCTAATCAGAAAATATTTTAATCTGGTGTTCCAAATTCAAGATCCGGTACAGACAGGGAAAGACGATATGACAGGTCTGAGCGCAAATGTCTCTCTTAATTACTTTTTTACAATCAATAATGTATAAAAAAAGTTTACTACTTGTTATAACTAGCTTATAATAGTTCTATCTGTAATATCCGAATGCTTTTTACTAATATTTACATTATAAATTTTCCAGTCAATAAATTTAGAGTACATTCTTTTGAATAAAAATTTAGGTAAGTAAGATTTCTTGTAGCCAATAATATTTGAGTTATCATTTCTAATATTTTATTTTAGATAGACATGCCATTTTTAAAGATAATTACTTCTCGTTTCTTCCCGGAGAACGCAAAACAATTCCTTACAAAAAAATAGAGTCCCCTTTAAGCAAAATTACTGTTCATGAATTATAGCTTTTCATTTTATAAAATCTATCTTGTTTTGTAGATCTACAAATTGTAAAAATCAAAAGATATATACCATTTGTCAATTTCAATTTACTAGTTCATTCCTTCTAACAGCAGAGACAGGCGCAAAAGTCAATCGTGGTTACCGTTCTTTTTCCCTACGATTGGCAATCATGCCTGTCTCTGCTGTTGTTTTATTGTGTGCTTTAGCGAAACGAGAATCCCCGGCTAAGCCGGGGAGAGTAAAAAGCTTTGAACGAAACAAGAAGTTGTTAAAAACTAAGAAGCTAAATAAAGTTAAAGACCTGTAATCAGCATACACAACAGCTAGTCTACATTGACAAAAAAATCCGCTCACTGCTACACAATTCTTCCGCAGAAATAACTTTTCCATAAATCATACTTACAGAAAACATTATTCACATGCTATTAGGCAACAATCACAGGTTTTATCTTTACAAATCTTACAAAATTTTATACTACTTATTATTTCTTTTTAAATTTCTCCTATTTGTAAATTTTATCTTTCCAATCCAGCAAAAAATCAACCAGACCTGTAACATTTTCCCAGGAAAAACAGGGCACCTTTTCTTCCGGCATTTCTTGGTCACAGACTACAGCAAGCATCTGCTCTTTAGGGACCTCCGGCATCGGACAGCCTTCCCTCCGCAAAAGGATTTTCGGCCAACATTCTTTTTTATACCCCTCCACCAAAATCAGGTCCACTCCCTGTATACGTACAAGAATATCCTGCGCACTCATGCTGTGGTTTTCCAAAAATGCCGCGTGGGTATCTGACGCCACTACGGTAACATCTGCGCCGGCTTGTGTAAATCTCCAGCTGTCTTTCCCTTGACGATCAACCTCAAATTCGTGCCCGTCATGCTTGACAACCGCTACCCGTATCCCCCGGCTCTTCAGTTCTCTTACCAGCTTTTCGATCAGCGACGTTTTTCCGGTTCCTGAATACGCCGCAAACCCTACCACCGGTATTTGTCCCAAACCTGCCACATCCTTCCTTTACCGCTCTGGCGCAGCGCAGTCCCCACTATTCCCGCACAGGACATCCAACCCATGCCCTAGCGCGGGCAGCACCGCCAGCAGATTCTCCGAGGCCGCTTTCCGGCTTCCCGGAAGATTGATTACGAGTGTCCGGTTCCGGATTCCCGCCTGTGCGCGGCTCAGCATCGCCCTATCCGTAATCTTTCTGCTTTCGGCACGCATCACTTCCGGAATTCCCGGCACCATCCGGCTGCATACCGCCAGCGTCGCTTCCGGGGTCACGTCCCGCGGGGAAAACCCTGTTCCCCCCACCGTCACCGCCAAGGATACCTTTGCCTCATCCGCGGCCCGGCAGAGTTCCGCTTCGATCATTTCCTGTTCGTCAGGAACCAACGCCGTTATCTCCACGGAGTAGCCTGCCTCTTGCAGCAGCCTTACCATTTCCGGCCCTGCCGTATCGATCCGCTCCCCCGCATATCCTTTATCACTTACCGTAATCACTGCCGCCGTATACATGCTGTCCTCCTCATCTCGCCCCAAAATAACATTGCGGGAAATGGCATTCCGCGCATCCCATGCAGAAGCCTCCCACGCCGTATTCCGCGATTTCTTCCTCCGTGATTTTATCCCCTGCAAAAATCCGCGGCAAAAACACTTCCAGGCTTGTTGTCGGCGAATGCATCGACGCCCCGGGCACACCGACCAACGCAGTCTCCCCAAGATAGGCGATCGTCAGCATATTCCCGGGCTGCATCGGCACGCCCTGAGTCACGAGACGCGCGCCGCTTTTCCGAATCGCTGTCGGTGTGACGTCATCCGGGTCCACAGACATACCTCCTGTGAGCAGGATAAGTCCTGCCCCTTGTTCCACAAACTCCCGGATCGCCGCCAAAATTTTTTCCAGATCATCCGGACATTTCGTTACCCCAAGGATTTCCGCTCCGTAACTGTCGAGCTTCTCCCGCATGATCGGTTCAAATTTGTCCTCAATCAGTCCGTAATAGACCTCACTCCCTGTGATCACCACGCCCGCTTTCAGCTTTCGGAACGGCAGCACCTCCATCACCGGCGCTGCGGCCTTCGCCGCCGCTACGGCATACTCTACATTTTGCCGTTTGGTGACCAGCGGCACGATTCTTGCCCCGGCCAGCTTTTCCCCCGTCCGTACCCGCGTATGGTTCGGTCGGCACGCTACCGTATAGTCCGGCGTCCGGTTGATTTCCCGCATTGCCGCAACGTTTACCCGAAACAATCCGTCCACCGCAGCGCTGATGGTCATTTTTCCCTCGCTCGGCCCCGAAACTTTCAGGTTTTCCCCACACATCGCTTCCGTCAGCGCTTTTGCTGCGTCGTCCTCGTGTACCTCGTCCGCTTCCGGCTCCCATACAAAGACATGCGATTTCCCGATCTTCCGCAATTCCGGCAAATCCTCTTCCCGGATGACATGCCCTCTGTGGAATTTTACCCCTTTGAACCCATTTGCCAAGATTGCTGTCATATCGTGGCACAAGCTTTGCCCGACCGCGTCTTCAATCCGGATTTTTTTCATTCCTCTACCTCCAAACAATCTCCGGGACGGATGTTCCCTTCCTCCAGCACTTTGGCAAAAATTCCTTCCCGGGGCATCACACAGTCCCCAGTCAGTCGCCGGATTTCACACCCCTGATGACATTCCTTTCCAATTTGTGTCACTTCCAGCAGGACTTCTCCCGCGCGCAGCCGCGTTCCTACCGGCAGTTCATACAGTATCATCCCCCGCGTCAAAATGTTCTCTGCAAATGCTCCGGGTTTGATTTGCGGAAGCAGTCCCCTCACCTTATCGACGCTTTCTTCCCCAAGCAGGCTTACCTGCCGGTGCCAGTTTCCTGCATGCGCATCTCCAACGATTCCATGATCCTTTTTCAGCACGATTTCCGGGACTTCAAATTTCTGTGTCCCTTTTTCCACACTGATGCACACCGCTACGATTTCTGCCATTCTGTTTCCTCCCTCCGGTAATTCCCGGATTTCCCGCCTGATTTCGATACCAGGCACACCGATTCTATCACGATATCCCGCTGCACTGCTTTGCACATATCATAAATCGTCAGCGCCGCCGCGCTTGCCGCGGTCATTGCCTCCATTTCCACGCCGGTTTCCCCTTTGCACCGCGTCCGGGCAGTCACCGTTATGGTATGTTCTCCGTCGTCCAGCGAAAAGGACAAGTCTACCCCCGTCAGCTGGATGGGATGACACATCGGAATCAGGTCTGATGTATGCTTTGCCGCCATAATGCCCGCTACCTGCGCTACTCCCAGGACATCGCCTTTTTTCATGGTCCCTGCGCAAATCTTCTCATAGGTTTCTGCGTTTACCCGGACAACTGCACGCGCTTCCGCTTCCCGCGGGGTCACCGCTTTTTCTGAAACATCCACCATCCGCGCGCGGCCTTCCTGATTAAAATGGGTAAATTCCATGCTTGCTTCCCTCCTAGCCGCCAATTTCATTCATTTCCCGCAGGCTTCCGCTTTTTCCGGCCTCCAAATGATGCCTTCTTGGTTTCCCTTGGATCCCTTCGCGGATTGCCTGTTCCAGTTCTTTTCCGTGCAGCCCCCGCAGCGGGATTTCTTCTGCGGAATGCAAACATGGTTTCAACATTCCCAGGGAGGTCACCCGGATACGGTTACACGCCGGACAAAAATGCGCGCTGACCGGACGAATCAACCCGATACTTCCGCGCCAGCCCGGCATCCGGTACCGCTGCTCCACGCCGTCTATCCCTTCCAACACAAGGCCAGGCAGTACCCTCAGCACCTCGCTGCAATCCACAAACCGCTCCCGGTCCCATGACGCACATTCTCCCGTCGGCATCAGTTCCAAAAATCGCACATGGCGATCCTTTTTTTCTGCCAGTGCGGCAATATCTTGAATTTCTCCGTCATTCCCTCCCCCGATCAGCACTGTATTGATTTTTATTCCGGAAAATCCCGCCGCTTCCGCCGCGTCAATACCCCGTAGGACATCTTCCAACTGTCCGACCCGTGTAATCTCCCGATACCGTTCGGCGTTCAGGGTATCCAGACTGATATTCAGCCTGGATACTCCCGCGCCCCTTAACTCTTGCGCAAACTTCGACAGCAGGGCTCCGTTTGTCGTCAGGCACAGTTCCCGGACCCCAGGGATTTTTGACAACCTTGCGCAAATTTCAATAATTCCCCGTCGGACCAGGGGTTCCCCGCCGGTCACGCGGATTTTTTTAATCCCGCAGTTTGCCGCAGCAATCCCAATCTCTTCAATTTCCTCTATGGACAGAATTTCCCGATGTTCCCGTTTCGGGATTCCTTCCATCGGCATACAATACCGACAGCGCAAATTACAGAGATCTGTCACGGAGATTCTCAGATAGTCGATTTCCCGGCCAAACTGATCTTTCATTGAATTTCCTCCTGGGGTAATTATTGGGGCATTTCTGCCAACTTCCCGACAAGTGTGCAGGCTTAGCCTGCCGGGAGCTTGTTCTTGCTCTCTGCCGGACATAAAAGTAATTTTTCCTACCTGACTCGTTGACGGGCCATCGTCAAGGTTTTGTCTTTCCCGTCCCCATACTATTGGGAGGGCAAAAGCATTATTTGCTTTTGCTCTCCTGATTGCTAATTCAGCAGGATCCGGCGGGTTTGTCAACGACGGCGCAAGCCGTTCATTTTATCGTTGACAAGGATGCCGGGTTCTGCTACTTTTCTAATCCAAAGTATTCCTGTCAGTCAGACTCGCAGAGATTAACCTGCGCAATAACACGTTACTAAGGTTCCGGCAGGGATGACATCCCTGCTTGGCGGGATTTCTGCAATCCAAGTACATCCCAGTAACGGTGAAACCGATCCATGCCCTTTCCCTTTGGTTTCTTCAAACAATACGAAACCTTTTTCTATTTTTGCCCTTCCACAGAGAAATCGCGTCTGTTCACACGGCTTTACGTCCTGCTGCAAACGCATCTGTGTCTGTTGGGGCAAAATCTCCCGTTTTCCGCAAAGTTTATTCAGATAGGGAAGTCCTGCATACAGCAGCCCTACTGCTGCTGCACAGGGGTTCCCCGAAAAACAAAACACTGGTTTTCCCCCTATTTGTCCTGCAAGCATGGCACCTCCCGGACGGCACCGCAGTTTCCGAAACAAAATCTCTCCCCCGCAGGCAACCAGCGCTTCTGCTGTCACGTCATATTTTCCCGCAGATACTCCCCCTGTTGTAATGACGATATCCGCATCCCGAAGCCCATCCTGAACCCTTTCCGCAATTTTTTCCGTACGATCCTCCGTGATCCCTCCATTTTTGGGGATTACTCCCTGCCGCTTCAGCAATCCCGCCAACAAATACAGATTGGAATCGTATATTTTTCCTGCTGATAGTAATTTACCAGGCGTCATAAGTTCTGGGCCTGTACTGATGATGACTGCACTCGGCTGTCGGTATACCCGCAGCGACGAAATCCCCTGTGCTGCTGCTAACGCGACATGCGCAGAAGTGAGAATGTCCCCGCGTTGAATCAACGGTTTTCCTACTGCGATATCTTCCCCTGCCGGAATGATATTCCCCGCTGCCACTGGAACAGAAAACAACAGTGCCTCACCGTCCATTTGCACATTTTCCCACTTGACTACGGTATCTGCTCCCAATGGAATCGGTGCGCCTGTCATGATCCGTACCGCTGTGCCATCCGCCACCCGGAATCCAGCTTCTCCTGCTGCAATTTCTCCCCGAACAGGCAGTCGTACCGGAGATTGCCGGCTTGCTGCCATGGTATCACTGCTCGAAAACGCATACCCGTCATAAGGGCTGCGCGAAAATGGCGGACAAGGGATTTCCGCCCGGATCTCTTCTGCCGACACCCTCCCATAAGCGTCCCACAATCCAACGGTCTCTTCCTCTACTATTCCCGGCAACGATGCCAACAGTTGTCTTCCTTCTTCCGGCAGCAGGTCTGTTTTCACGCTTTTCCCCCTATTCTTTCAACAGCATAATACTTTCCTGTGGAATCTTTAAGCACCATAACGTTTTGTCTTTCCAATTATTCCACGTTTCCTTTTGCATTTCCACCCGGATCTGTTCGCGCCCTCCTTCCGGAAGAAACATGACCACGATCGAAAAAACATCCTCCACTACCCGCATGACACGGCATAAAATCGTATTTTCTCCTGGCACATCCGTCAGCTCGATAAAATGTGCCCTCACCCCGATACTGCTCACCGTATCTTCCACTGGTTTTGACAGAGTGAGCTCTACATTCCACTCCTGTGCATAAACGCTGTATTCTCCTGTTTTTTTTACATTGGAAAAATATTTGCATCCTGAGATCATACATGCCGATTTTGTCTGCGGATTGTCAAACAGTTCTTTTACTCTGTATTTCCCTTCTGATTTTCCCTGCGTCAAAATACATACACTATCACACAGCCGGTAAACTTCATCCCGGCTATGCGAGACAAACACAGTTTCCCCAGAAAATTCTTTCAAAATATCTGCGATTCCAAATTCTACCTGCCATTTCAGATAGCTGTCTAACGCGGAAAACGGTTCATCCAAAAGCAGCAGCTTCGGTTCATTTACCAGAATCCGCGCCAAGGCGGTCCGCTGCTGCTGTCCGCCCGAAAGTTCCGACGGACGATGGTCCTCCAGCCCTTCCAGATGCATTTTCCGGATCATTTCCCGCACCCTGCCGCGCTGTTTTTTTCCCGCCCCTGCGGCAATATTTTGTTCCACTGTCATATTCGGAAAAAGCGCATACTGCTGAAACAGGTATCCTACCCGGCGCTTTTGCGGGCTCAAATTTTTCCTTTCCTTCGAATCAAACAGCACCTCTCCATCCAGCACGATCCTGCCTTCATCCGGAGTTTCTATTCCCGCAATACATTTTAGGGTCATGCTTTTCCCGCATCCCGACGCCCCAAGCAAAGCCACGATTTCCTTTTCTGCCACAAATTCTACATCCAGCAAAAAATCTCCTGTTTTCTTTTTCAGCGATACTTCAAGTGGCATGCTGCCTCCTCCTTGCATCCTTCTTTTGCCCGGAAGCACGGCGCTTTTCCAGCAGGTTCACGGCGACCATCACCACAAACGATATCGCTATATTAATAGCTACCCAGATATAACAAAGCTCATCGTTCCCTTCCCGGTAAAGCTGATATACCGTGGTTGAAATCGTTGCAGTCCTGCCCGCGGTATACCCGCAAACCATGCTGGTTGCTCCATATTCTCCCAGTGCCCGCGCAAAGGACAGAACGGTTCCCGCAAGCAGGCCGTCTTTGCAGTTCGGCATCATGACCCGCCAGAAGATCCAGGTATTTGACCGTCCAAGCGTTTGTCCCGCATACCACAGGGTCTGGTCAAATGCTTCAAAGGACCCCCGTACTGTCCGATACATCAGAGGAAATGTCACCACCACCGTTGCAAACACGCCTGCATACCAGACCATGACAAGTTTATTGCCTGTAAGCATCAGCCAAAACGATCCCAATGGACCCATTGGACCGATGAATTTTAACAGAAAAAATCCGATTACTGTTGGCGGCAAGACCAGCGGCAATGTCAGTACAACATCCAGGACCCCTTTCATCACCCGCGGTAGTTTTGCGATATAATAGGCGGCCAGGATGCCCAGAAAAAAAATGAAAATGGTAGACAGAAAAGCTATTCTCAATGAATTCAGCAGTGGGAACCAATCCATTGTTCTCCCCCTTTCTGGTGTTGGGCAGAAAAAGATCTTGCGGAAAACTTCCGGCCCCGGCCCCAAAACAAGGTGCGGTCCCGCAGGGCCGCGCCTTCCATCCGCGTTGCGGATGGCTTGGAACCTTTGGTTCCAAGGTTTTGGGGCCGGGGCCTCCTGCGCAGTGCAGTCATCCACCGCGCTGGAAAATTTGCACCCTATTGCGCCGAAATCCTATTTCCAGGTTTATTCGGGAATCGCAAAGCCTACACTTTCAAATACCTTTGTACAATCTTCGGTTTTGAGATATTCCAAAAATGCCGCAGCCTCTTCCGGATGTTTTGATGTTTTCATGACGGCCGCCGGATAAACCACATCATCATGGCTTCCTTCCGGTGCCGTACACACCGCTTCTAATCCCGCGGAATAGGCATCTGTTCCATAAACAACGCCGCAATCTACCGCTGCTTGTTCCACCTGTGTGGTAACTTCTTTGACATTCGTGGCAAACGTAATTTTCGGCTGGATCTCCTCCCATACGCCAAGGGTCGTAAAAATTTGCTCTGCATATTGTCCTACCGGCACATCAGAATTTCCTAACGCGATCATCTCCACTTTATCGGTCGCCACATCGTCAAACGATTCGATTCCTTTTGGATTTCCTTCCGGAACGGTGAGGACACAAATATTCTGCACCAGATTACATCGGGTACTTCCATCAACAAAGTCGAGACCCTCTGTGTTGACCTCAGGGCTTGCTTCCTGATCGAGCTGATCCATCTGAAGCTGTCCCGCAGAGATAAAGATATCGCAGTCCGCGCCTTCCTGGATCTGTGTTTTCAACGTTCCGGAAGAATCATAGTTACATTGCAGCGTCACGTTAGGGGCAACTTCCTGATACATTTCCGCGATCTGGTCAATTGTTTCCGTCATAGATGCCGCGGCAAATACAATTAATTCCACTTTTTCTCCCGCAGTTTCGGCGGTTTCTGAGGTTTGCGCGGCGCATCCTGCTGAGGACACCATCAAAAATGCTGCCAGAAGGAATGCCATCATTTTTTTGTACATAATCATTCTCCTTTATCTTGGAATTCAGGAGAAAATCCGTTATAATGGATCTGAGGAAGCCATACAACGGCTCTCCCAATCAGGAAATGGCTGCGGACTTTTGACGGGGTGCGCGGCCATTTTCTTGTACAGTAAAGAACGGGAAACAAAAAAGCCTGTTTTGATTTCTCAAAACAGGCCGCAATTATCCAGACCGCTTACAGGTTCCGGAA
>CALWKP010000060.1 GCA_944381295.1 uncultured Clostridia bacterium
GTATCGACCGTATCTACCGCACGCGCGGGGCATCTGTACTGATCGACGGCAAGGATATCCTGCAAATACCAGCAAAGGACCTGGCACGTCTGGTCGCTTATGTACCGCAAAACGCGAGGGCTGTGGATTCCACGGTCTTTGAGGCGGTGCTGCTCGGCCGCAAGCCTTACATCCGGTGGGACGCTTCGGAGCATGATTATGCGGTCACGCGGGAAGTTATCCGCGAAATGGGGTTGGAATCCTTTTCCCTGCGCAACGTATCAGAACTTTCTGGGGGCGAAGCACAAAAAGTGATGCTTGCCCGCGCACTGGCACAGCAGCCACGGCTGCTTCTTCTGGACGAACCCACCAGCAATCTTGATCCACGCAATCAGCATGAAGTATTCCGAACTGTCAAAACGGCCGCCCAACAACATGGGATTTCCGTCATTGTCGTGATCCATGACCTAAATCTAGCGGTACGCTACTGCGACAAGTTCCTGTTCCTGAAAGATTCCAGGGTATATTCGTTTGGAGGTCCGGAAACTGTCTCGCCCGAAACGATTCGGGATATTTATGGGATTCCAGCAGAAATCATCGAACATGCGGGACAAAGACTGGTAGTCCCTGCATAAACAAACCAAGGAGGAACGTTATGGATGACAAAACACTTTGGAACAAATGCGTTGCATTTCACGGGCACGAATGCGGCGGCCTGACCATCGGGTATAAGGCAGCCCTTTATGCAATCGATCTGTTAGGGATCACCTTTTCCCCCGATGAACAGCTTGTCTGCATTTCGGAAAACGATGCCTGCGGCGTTGACGCCATCCAGGTAATTCTGGGATGCAGTGTCGGCAAAGGAAACCTGTTGTTTCACATGACCGGAAAACAGGCGTTTTCCTTTTACAACCGCCTGAACGGAAAATCGGTACGGTTGGTACTTCGCAGGAAGCCGGAAGGAATGACCCGCGCGGAATCTTTTGCGTATTACCAAAGTAAAGAGCCGCAGGAATTGTTTGAGGTAAAAGAAACCAAGCTTCCGCTTCCGGAACAGGCACGCATTTTTGATTCCTATGTCTGCGATTGCTGCGGTGAAACCACCGGAGCAAACTGGATCCGCCTGCAAGGGGGACAAAAACTCTGTATCGACTGTTGCAGTCAATACGACCGGTTTTGTGTGTAAACATTTTGTTTCCCCATCATTTTTTGCTGATTCATTCTAAAACACAAATTCAAAATAATGGATAGACTACATAAAAAGCCTTTCCGGCTGGTTTCGCCGGGAAGGCTTTTTCCGTATCATCTTTTTCTAAGGATTTTGGGGCACGATTCTACCGCCAACAAAAACTTGTAGACACACTTTAAAACTTCTCGTTTTCACTTCTCTGCCGCGCACGCAGGATATCTGCCCGGTATTCTCCCGGCGTCATCCCGGTATACTTTTTGAAACTGGCGCTGAAATACTGCGACGAATTAAAACCTACCTTATACGCGATCTCATAGGTTTTGACATTCGGGTCTGCAATCAATCGGATCGCATTTGTCATGCGCACCTTAGAAAGATATCCCACAAAACTTGTCCCCGCATACTGGCGGAATAACGCCGAAAGATAACTGGAACTGATGTGCACTTCTTCTGCCGCGCCTTTCAGGGAAAGTTCCGGGTCTGAATAATGCTGGTTGATATAATTTACTGCCGCATTTACCAGACGTTCCGGCGGCGTGATATCCTTTTCCCGGAACAGGCGGTAGGCATCTTCGAGCTGTCCTTTCAGCCAGGTATAAATGCTGTCGATCGAATTGGTCTTCATCAGCTGTGGAAACGATTCCTGGCACCGGTGCCAGAATTTTTCATACAGCTTGCTTTCCCCAATCGCCTGGTATACCGTAATCGCTAGTTCCAGCGCTAAAAATTGGACCGACGAAAGGTTAGATGTCCTGCTCTGCCGCAGCTCTTGAAATAGATCTTCTACCGCCGCCGCCAACGTTTTTAAGTCGTTTTTCTGAACCGCTTCTTTCAGTACCTGTTTATACGCCGCTTCGTCCACAGGCGGTTTTTCATCTACTGCACTGATATCCGCCACATGAATAATACTCATATGGCCAAATTCAAAGCAATGTTCTACGGCACGTTTCGCTTGGCTGTAGGAAAACCGTACTGTCTCAATCCCCTGGCAGGGATTTCCCATTCCGCAGGATAGAAAATACCGGTCGTTTTTTGCCAGCTCTTCCATGACCTTCTGCAACACCTCTGTTGCTTTGGTTTCCAGTTCTGTCTGTTCATCGCTCTGGAACAGGAAAACCACCTTGCTGTGCAACGGAAAAAACTGTACCCCTTTTCTGCCGTTCAAAAGCTGTTCGATAGTTTCCACCGAAATCCTTACCGATGCTTCTTCCTGGAATAATCTTGTTGATGTATCCTGACAGGGTTCGATTGTTTTCAGGTACAATACCGCACAGCAAAAAAAATCATCCTGACACGACGGGCCTAAAATCTGATGGAGGATTTCCCGGTTATCTTCTGTTACACCGGCGGATACCAGTTCCGAAAGATAGTTATTTTTCAGAATGTGAATATTTTTGATTGCTTCCCGCTGGAATTTTTCCTCTTTTTCCAGTTCCTCTACGACTCGTTTGACCGCCTGGATCAGTTCCGCTGTTTTGAATGGCTTTGTCAGATAGCACGATACCTGAAGCTCTACCGCTTTCTGCGCATACGAAAATTCTTTGAATGCCGTCAGCATAATGACTTTGAGGTGCGGGTATTTCTGCCGCAAATTGAAAGTCAGCTCAATCCCATCCATAAACGGCATATTGATATCTACAATAATAATATCTGGTACATCCTGTGTTACCAGTTCCATGGCGGTTTCCCCATCATAAGCTGATCCACTTACTGTAACCCCATATTCTTCCCATTTTAATGAGGCGATCCCGTTGCAGATGATTTCATCATCATCCACGACAAACAGTTTATACATGTCCTCCTCCTTCCTGCCGATTCTCCGGATAGAATGGTATCCTGACAACTACCAGCGTATATTCCCCTTCAATACTCTCGATCGACAGCCCATATTCCGGGCCGTAACTGCTTTGCAGGCGCTGATGGACATTATTGACTCCCAGATGTTCCGAACGGTTCAGATCGATCGGTTCTGTCAGCGATGCCCGCAGTTCTTCCAGACGCTCCGGAGAAATCCCTGCGCCATTATCATAGACACTGATCTCCACCGTATTCTCTCTGCGTATTGCCGAAATCACAATTTTCCCCTGTCCGCGTTTCTGTTTTACTCCATGATATACCGCATTTTCTACCAGGGGCTGCAGCGAAAACCGGACGATTTGACAATCCAGCACCTGTGGGTCTTCCTGAATCCGGTATGTCAGGCGTGACTGGTACCGCATTTTCAAAATCTGCAAATAACATTCCAGATGTTCCAGTTCCTCCTTGACCGTACAATCTTCCCGGATATCTTCCAGGCTCAGCTTATAAAATCTCCCCAGGGATTCAATCATATCCACTGTATGGGGAGATCCCATTTCTGCCAGGAACTTTGCTGCCTCCAGAGAATTGTACAGGAAATGCGGCTTGATCTGCATTTGCAGCATCTTCAAATATGCCAGTTTCCGACGTTCCTGTTCCTCTACGATATCGCGGTTCAGATTTTCAATTTTGTCCATCATGTGATTGAACGTCTGCGCCATACGTCCCACTTCGTCCGTGTAACGTGCCTGGAACCGCATATCCAGATGTCCGCCGTCAATATGTGCCATGATCTCTGTCATCCGCCGGATAGGACGGCTGATATAATAAGCAATCAGGATACTGAACAGGAATGCTGCCGCTGCTGTCGAAATCGTGATCAGCCCCAGGAAACTGAACGTATCCCCTCCGCTGGCATGCAAATCATCAATGGAGTACATCATCCCAAGCTGCCAGCCAGTCTGCGGGATGCTCCCTGACAGCATCATATATTTTCCTACTTCTTTTTGATGGGAACCATATGCGCTGTAAATCTTTTCGCGCAGTCCTTCCGTTTGGGATAATGTTTCCTCAAAACTCCGGCATGAAATAATACCGCCATCCGGCAGCATCAACACTACATCACAATTATCGTTGGAAATGGAATCCAGATAATCCTGGATCGCGCTTGCCCGCAGATGGATCATGACGATACATTCCATTTTGCCGTAATAGCTGATTGCTGAGGAAAACCGTATCAACGGGTCTTCTTCCGAATACAGATAGTCTTTATCGGAAATCACCCCGCTCCAGTAGTAAATAGGTTTATCCTCCAGTTCTTTTTCCAGAGGTCCAAAATTCAGTTCCAATTTTGGCACCGACAGCGTCGATAACGTCCCATCCTCGAAAAAATAACAGGGCCCATCGCGTTCCAGAACAGCCATTGAACTGATATAACGGTAATTTTCACGGGTCGCCAGAATCTGATTGAAAATATCGTTATATTCGATACGGTTTTTGATCTGGGTATACTGCGAAGAGCCCACACTGTTCATCGCAACATTGCTGGCCGCTGCCGTCCGGATCAATACCAGGCCTTCTGCAACATCGGATAGATGGCTGGCCAGGTTCGACGAGGATTGTTCCGACATGGTCGCATATGTTTGCGTGAGATTTTTTTCAAATTGAAGCTTTGTCAGATACGAGTACAGAAAATAATTGATGCTCAGAAGCAGAAGGAATGTCAAAATCATGGTTGAGGACAACTTTACCCTCATGGGCAGACCGCTAAACCAGTCCGCTGTGAAACCCCACAACCTCCTGATCTTCCATTCCTTCTGTTTCATAAATTCTCCTTTCAAAGAGCCAGTGCATCCAATTCGTTCCGAATTTTTTCTGCAATCTCCGGAACAAGCTTTTGCAGTTCATCTTCTGTCTGCTGCATAGTGCATGATTGCAGAATCCGGAAAGAAATCCCTCTGGCTGCAACACCGAGTTTATATCCCTGCGGGAACCCGATTTTCATCAGCGACGCTGTGATGCGCTGGATGGCAAATTCACAATCCGCCGCACGCTGCAAGTTCCCAGATGCAAAACTTGCCAGCACCTCCGACAGCAATTCCGGAAAAATCGCCGCACCTGTCACGATGCAACCTTTTGCACCATGTGAGAGCCCTGCCAGCAGCAGTTCTTCCCATCCCATCAGCACATGGACCCGTCCGCCGCGCTCCTTCGCCGCCGACAAGATCCGCATCGTCTGCCGGAGGTCCCCGCTGGATTCTTTCATTCCCACAACATTGGGATGATCCAAAAGCTTCAGGATCGTATCAAAATCAACAGGGTTCGTAAACCCTGGTGAATTGTAAAACACTACCGGCAGCGGGGAACCTTCCACCGTATCCAGCAGGAATTTCTTCAGATACTCCTGCGGGTACGGGTAATAATACGGCGCGCAGAGCAGTACCGCCGAAGCGCCTTCCTGCGCGGAAAAACGGCACAATTCCAAAGTATGGTCCAGATTGAGGTCACACACCCCCGGCATCACTGCCAGCCGGCCACCCGAAGCCGCACACACCGTCGATATCACCCGTTTGCGCTCTTCCAGCGGAAGGCTCAAAAATTCACCAATGTTTGCAATCGGGCATACGCCGCGCACCTGATGGTCCGCAAGGAAATCGATCAGCTTTTTCAGCGCGCTGTGGTCCACCGCACCGCTCCCGTCAAACGGGGTCACCAGCGCACAATTCAGCCCACTCGGGGAAAATCCCGCCATCGCACGTCCTCCTCCCCATTACGCCTGCGGATAGAAATACTTCCGCGACGCAATCAGATTCCGGCTGTCGATCAGTTTCCAGTCCGGAGACAGCGGGATGCCCGGCACATCCGGCAGATAGAATTTCCCGTCGCGCTCTTCCGGACGCAGTTCCATGATCTCCCACACGTACCGCAGAATCGGGTACAGGTATTCCACCATCGCGTCTTCATCGCAGGTCGCCACAAATGCCGCCGTCAAATGCGAGAATCCACCGGAACTAAAGGTCAGCCCGTGTTCCTTTGCCAGGTCACGCACATACATCCAGTCGCGCACGCCGCACAAATTGGTCGGGATCGGCTGAAGATGCTTTGCTCCACATTCCACATAAGTCGGGAACAGGTATTTATTGCGCATCGATTCACCCATCGAGACATCTATCGGACACACCTTCGTTAATTTCGCCAGCTCTTCCATATCATGCGAGTGTACCGGCTCCTCATACCACGCAATGCGGTACGGTTCGATGCGCTTTGCAAAGGACAGTGCATGTTCCGC
>CALWKP010000061.1 GCA_944381295.1 uncultured Clostridia bacterium
TGATCAGCTCTTTTCCGGAAAATTCCATGATGACTTTCCCGTTATCGGACGGCGTAATAAAACTGTCGTGCTTTTCGGCAGTGATACCGGTCATGGGCTGAAACCAGTGAGTATAATGTGTAGCGCCGTTTTCAATTGCCCAATTTTTCATGGCGTTAGCGACAACATTTGCTACATGAAGGTCAAGTGGTTTGCCTTCCTCGCGGGTTTTTTTCAAAGCCTTGTAAATATCTTTTGGCAGCCGGGCTTTCATGATAGAGTCGTTAAAAACCATACTGCCAAACAGCTCAGGAACACGATCCATTATTTGTCACACTCCCTAAACAAATCAGAATGGGCGCACAGGCCAAAATAGAAAACGCCGCCGGATCTAGTGATCCAACGGCGCAGTTACTGCATCGCTGAAAAATATTATATTCCGGCGAGCAAAAAATGTCAAGAAAAAGCGTAGCGATTCAAAGCTTTTGTGCAGAGATAATCAGCATCATAGGCCGACGCATTTCGTCTTTCATGCCGGGAATCATAAGCATCGTTTGAGGCGGCTGAGGTTCAATGACATGTTGAAGTTGGAATCCGTTTTGCAGGAGCGTTTCCAGATATGTGGTCAAGGTGCGGTGATATTTGACCACTTTTTCTCCGAGAAAAGTAGCTTCTCTTTGTCCCTCATAATAATAATTGTCCACTGGAAAATGTAAAATTTCCCCATTTTTGTCATACCACCAGTCCTGTGTACCATAAGAAGTAAAAACAGGATGTTCCACAGAAAAGACAAATTGTCCGGATGTTTTGAGCCAGGAATGAATACGGCGGACCATGAGGGGAAAGTCTTGAATATAGTGGAAAGCTAAAGAACTAAGGACAATGGAAAAGGATTCTTTGGGAAGGTCCAGATCTTCCATAGCGATACGCTGATATTGGATATTGGGATGGGAATTGATTTCCTGGGCTTTTTGGAGCATTTTTTGAGAGATGTCTGTACCAAGGACATAAGAGGCTCCGTGCTCAGCAGCATATTTACAGTGCCATCCGTAGCCGCATCCCAAGTCAAGAACCTCTTTTCCAGAAAAGCAAGGAAGCACTTTTTGAAGTTCTGACCATTCACCAGCTCCCTCTAAGCCTTTTAACGAACGGTACATTTGGCTGTATTTGGTAAAAAAGACAGAATCATCATACTTGTTTTCTTTCAATTTCGATTTCCTCCTAAGGTGTTACAATGATAAGTGATGAATAGAAAGTAGAATTAATCTTTTTTGAAAAACGGAAACACGAGTGCACCAACACCCATACAGGCTAACGCGGTACAGATGCCCAAAAGGAAGGGAGAAAATTGACTTTCTTCCACATAAAGGCTTCTGTCGCCATAAACAGTGACATCCTCGCCCGAAGGCCGATAAACAGTATCCGCAGGAGGAGGGTTTTCCGTAAAACCGGCGGTAGGAAGTCTCGAGGCGGAAGCAGAATCAGAAGAGGATGTTCGTTGGCTGGACGATGCCCGGGAAGAAGGCTGCTGGCTGGACGGACGTCTGGAGGAAGTTCCTCCGGCGGAAGCAAGGAAAGCAGAAGATTCCAAAACAGAGGATTCCGAAGACTCATCTTGATCGTCTAGGGAAGAAGTACTGCTGTCCTCTGAGGCTTCTTGGCGATGGACGATGATAAGATAATCTTCTTGAGATTTCCCGCTGGAATTTTTTACAGTAATGGTGATCCAGGTGTCCAACCCCGCAGCAAGTAAGGTTTTACGGCTGGCTTTTGCAGAACCATCTTCGACAGGCAGGTAGAAATCGATAGACGAAACGGAAGCATCCACCTCCAGATCATAGCGGTGAATATCGGGGGAGAAATCTGGAGATAATGTCCCGGCGGAAGGTTCTATTTGAATCAGGGAAGCTTCTTCCTCATCGTCAGCACGGGAAGAGCTGGAGGAACTGGATGAGGAAGGAGGTGAAATTTTGACGGATAACAGATTATCACTGTTCTTGGCAAGAGAATTGCCTTCCCAATCGACTACATCGTAAAGGCTTGCGGAAATTTGAGTATTTCCGGAGACATTTTCCCGAACGGAAAAGAAGAAAGAGATACATTCGCCGCTGAGTTTTGTAGAAGATTTTCCGTCACAGACATAAGTACCCGCTAATTCATTTCCCCAGTCGGTATAGCGAAAGGTACCGGATTTGATCTGAGAGGTTGTTTCAACACGGTCAAAAATCAAGACATCGGAAGAATACTGCAAAGCAACACGAAATCCAGCGATGGCTTGGGAAGAAGAAATCTCTTGAGCGGAAAGGACGACACAGACGCTTTGACCGGAAATAACCTGATCTTTCTTCAAATCAAAGGAAAATATTTCCTCAGTGGATGCAGATACAGGAGTGGGAACAACGAAAAGAGACAGAAAAACCACCATCATTAGTGATAGAAAATTTTTCATGATAAAACACCTGCCTGATTGAGAATTGCAAAAAGGCTTTAAAAAAGTTGCCATAAAACTCATTCATATTTTGTTAACATATTTACAGTTGTTTATGATAAAATATAAGTAAGCAGATTTTTTTATTGCTCAGTGAGAAAATCAGCTCCGTAAAAACGTGCGGTGATTTGTTTTTACGTCTAAAATGGCAAGGAGGGCTACCATGCTTCGTGGAATGTCCGGGTTATCCATATTTTTGTGCAACGTCATGATCGTAGGGGCATGGCATATTGTGGTTTTCATAGCATGTATCAAGCTTCCCAAATCGACATTTGACGCATCGAAAAAACGGTATCTGCCGAAAAAATGGGAACACAATGGACGATGGTATAAGGAAAAATTGAAAATTCAGCTGTGGAAAGACAAAGTCCCGCAGCACATCGGAAAAGATGGGTTTTCAAAAGCGCATATTACAGAAGTTTCCCTGGAATATCTGGATGAATTCATTTTGGAAACCTGCCGGGGCGAGTGGATGCATTTTACAGATTGTATCTGTGCCCTGGTTGTCTTTCTGATTAATCCACTGTTCCCAGGTGTTTTATTCTCGTTTTTGATTTTGTTGGGAAATGTCCCGTTCGCACTCATTCAGCGGTACAACCGTTTCCGGTTGCAGACGCTTCGGAAAAAACTTCTCCGCGATATGGGAATGGTAGAAGCACAGACAGGAGTTACTGTGTCGATCTAAGTGGAATAAGGAAAAGATAATAGACTGGTGAAACCAGGATGAGAGCCGGTGGAGAAATCCGCCGGCTTTTTGCATGGAGAGTTTTTGAGATTCGGCGGGACACTGGTATGAAAATTTTTCCAGGAACATGGCTTATCCCGAAGAGGAAAATATGCCGGATAAATGCAGGATTGCTTCCAGGACCCCGCCGCCGATAGAACGTGCCTTGTCTGAAACGCTGAAACAGTATTCCTTTTTACAGCGCGGGTCAATATCGCCGGACTTCATGCCGGTGTGGACGGCTGCGCCATCCTGGAGCATCCCGCGGATGGTGCCGTCAAGAGCCGCGAAAACAGGCTCCCCATCCACCTCGGCAACAGGCTCCCCTTTTTTGACGGAGTCCCCGATGGATGCAAGCGGATGGAAAATACCTTCTTTGGGGGAACGGATGATCCGTTCGCGGGAAAAGCCGCCGACCTCTCCCGGGACCCCTGTGTTAGGCAGTGCGCTGCCCTGATATAGGACCTTTCCGAGAAAATGTCCGCGCATCGTTTCGATTACCGCATGACAGTCTGTTCCGGCGGTGAAGCCGGGCCCTAACGCGATCACAATTGGCGCATCCGTAATGTGTGTGTTCAGGTTGCGCTTGGCAATAATGGCGTCCACCAAAACGTCAGGTTCCCATTCATGCAGGACGTTGGCTTCCGGGTCGATCAATATCGGGATATCCCCCTGGGCAGCGATGCGTCGGGCGTCTGGAACAGAAGATGCCAACACTGCCCGAACCCCTTCTACAGTGGCTTCTCCTTCATATACCGCCCGGGAAAATGCAACGGTCCTGCGGACAGTGGTAGGCTGTGCGGTCTCCGTCATGGCGATCAGGAACCCACAGGCTTTCAGACGGCAGGCAATACCGGTAGCGAGGTCTCCCGCGCCTTTTATCAGTACAAACATAACGTTCCTCCTTTCGCAAACGATGTCGCAAAAATATGGCTGACTCCCTGCCGAGACAGCTCCTGTGCCGCCTGTCGAGCTGTTTCCAAGCGGCTAGGCGTGTCGGCTTTGTTCAATACCGCGAGGAATCTCATTTGGGGGAGCACACCTTTCCGCTGCCCTTGAGGGTGGGACAATAATCTGCCAAGATGTTCCGGAAGTACAGTGGCATCCGGACGACAGCCAAGAAGCGCAGTTGCCAGCTCCGAACGATGACAGATTTCGGAAAACGGCTTTCCTATGGCATCCAGACCGGCTACGGCGATGACAGACGTGCTTTCCGGGAGGATGACGGGTTCCTGTGCTGCGGGAGCTTTTACAGGGAGCATCCGCGCGCCGTCTGCCTCGATCAGAACGCTGTCAGCAAGAGTAAAAATTTCCGAAAACAGTGCAGAGGAAGGGGCGCTCAGTTTTTGGGGCGGGATACTTTCGCCGACAGTGACGACGTCTGTGTGCGCGAACGCCCCACGCAGCCCCCCGGATGTTTCGGAGGTAACGACGCATCCGACTGCCGGTTTTCGGATTTTTGTCGTAGTGGTAGCCACGACCTTTTGTCCATGTTGTGCAAACTCGGACGCCAACTGGTACATCAGGGAGGTTTTTCCGCCTCCGCCGACGAGGGAAACGATATGGTTTTCTTCCGGGGAAAAACAAAAGGCATCCAGCAGACTGTGATGGGGAATCCAGGCATCCTGCTCTGGGGAATAGCGGTAAATTTTCATAAGGGAAAGTCTCCTGTGGTTGTTTTTCGCGGTAGGATAAGGTACAATAAATATCAGAACGAACAAGAAAGGGGGATGCGCCATGAAAGAAATCGTCCGTCTGACACAGATGACGAAAAGCGCTGGTTGAGCGGCAAAGATTGGGCCTGGAGCCCTTGCGCAAGTTTTGCGCAATCTACCGCATTTTGCAGACCCGAACCTGATGGTCGGGTTTGATTCCAGCGATGATGCCTGCGTATACCGCCTTGATGAAACAACAGCGGTCATTCAGACGGTGGACTTTTTTCCGCCGGTCGTGGACGATCCCTATCTCTTTGGTCAAATTGCAGCAGCAAACGCGCTCAGTGATATTTATGCCATGGGAGCAACCCCGAAACTGGCCATGAACCTGCTCTGTTATCCGGCATGCCTGGGAACGGATGTCGTGCAGGGAATCTTGTCGGGAGGAGCGGAGAAGGTCCAGGAAGCCGGCGCAGTGCTGGCAGGAGGGCATACCATTGAAGACCAGGAACCTAAATACGGTCTTTGTGTGACCGGGTTTGCACATCCGTCCCACATCCTGACGAACAGCGGAGCCCGTGAAGGGGATTTGTTGGTATTGACAAAGCCGTTAGGGGTGGGGATTCTCACCACTGCTGCCAAAGCGGAGCTGGCGGAAGAAAAGGATTTACAGTTTGCCGGAAAGCTGATGGCAGAGCTGAACAAAGATGCCCAACAAGCCCTGCAAGGGCTGGAAGCCCACGCGTGTACCGATGTGACAGGCTTTGGACTTTTGGGGCATGCGGCAGAGATGGCACGCGGTTCCAAGGTGTCCATAGAACTGTTCTCCTGGGAATTTCCGATCATTCCTGCGGCAAAAAGCTTTGCGGAAATGGGGGTAATCCCGGCGGGAGCCTACCGCAATGCCGAGTATGTAAAGCCGATGGTGCAGCGAGGACCGCGGGTAGAGCAGGCGGCGTATGACCTGGCGACAGACCCGCAAACGTCGGGAGGCCTGCTGATCGCCCTGAAAGAACAGGATGCGCCTGTATTTCTGGAAAGGTTCGGGAAAGACGCAGGATATGCTGCGATCATTGGGCAGGTGGTCAGCCGCGCGGAAAAGGAACTGTATCTGCTGTGAGGCTGCCAATACAGGAAAACGCTGGAACAGACAAAGAACTTAGCGAAAAGGGGAAGCCGTGCCGGATGAGCGCGGCTTTTTCTGTTGGCGGGAGCAGGTAGGAATCGAACCCACCTAAGCAGGGTTAACCGCTAGTACTGGTTTTGAAGACCAGAGGGCACACCAGCACCCATCTGCTCCCATGTATGAGCCGGCGGTCAGCGCAAAAGATGCACGTCGCCGGAACGCTGAAAAATCCCTTGAGCATCCCAGTATTCCAGAAACGCCTGGGCATATTTGCGGGAGGAGCCCAGAAGGGTACGTAATTGCGCGATCGTGATGGAGCCGTATTGGGACGTATAGTCGCGGGCAAGCGCGAGGGCAAGGTCAAGGGTCTGCTGCAGACAGGTGACAGATGGGCTAGGCGAAACCAGAACGCCTTCCATTCGCATGCTGTGGAGGACTTCCCGGATTTCCTTTTCTGTGGCGCCGCATCGTGCAGGAAGTTCACTGAGGGGAGGCGGAGAAAATCCGGAATCCCGATAGAGCTTTTCCACGCGGTCACGGAGTTTGTGAGAACGGCCATTTTGCGGCCGGAATCCCGGCAGGCGGTAAAAGCTGCCCTTTTTCTCAAGAATCCCTTCCCGGGCAAAATAGCGGAGCAGAACAGGTCCCGCCGAATCTCCGGAAAGAAATTTACCGGCGAGTTCTTTTGCTGCGCATCCCGGCCGGAGCGGATAAGCAGTGTGATAAGTTTCCAAGACTTCCTGCAGCTTGTGCTGTAAAATTTCCGATACGGATGGATGAAGGAAATAGCCTTCGCCAACGTCGCAGAGCAGGCCGTCATGCGCGCAAGCTTCCACAGCATTGCGAAAATCCCGGCGGATTGCATAGGGGATTTTTTCGCAGACACTGTTGCAGGGAGCGGTCCAGCTTTCGGAAAAATACTGCACCGCTTTTTCCCGCAGGGAACCGGATTCTTTGACTGCCAGGCCCTCTAGAACGGAAGGGTCCATCCGCTTGTGTTTGGGAGGGAAAGGCTCCAAAACTACGCCGCCGGCAATGCTTTCCGCGGGAGAAAGACGGCGCAGGATCAGCTTGTCACCGTATTCGGCGGGAAGAGGAGATTCCAGGCGCAGCTGTGCATAACCTTTTTCTCCAGGAAGAAG
>CALWKP010000062.1 GCA_944381295.1 uncultured Clostridia bacterium
GGTCTACGATTACCCTGTCGCCGGGCTTGATCCCCGCATCGTTTTCCGGCGCTGAAATGACTTCCCCTGCCAACTCGTGGCCAATGGTACGCGGGTAGGAGACCAATGGATTGGATCCTCGAAAAGCCCCTATATCGGAACCGCAGATTCCTGCGGCAACTACCTTGATCAAGGCTTCCTTCTCTTTCGGCTGAGGCATATCCGTTTCTTCCAGCCTCACCTGCCAAGGTGCATTTATCCTGACACTTTTCATTTTTTTCCACTCCTGTCTGCAATATAGTTTAGCAATTTTTCAGCCCTATCCCGATCGGCAGCTACCAGCACAAGGGCAACCCCCTGATTGGGCAGGTAGGATGTGATTGCATCGATATCGTTTTCATCCAGAAATCCCATGCCCAAAATCAATTTTTTCCCGCATTCCAACACTCTACGGCAGTAAGGAAGCATTTCCTTTACCGACGGCCCGCCTACATCCTTGTTGATTTGAACCGCTTTCAGCGTTTTTATGGACAAAATGTTATCTAAGAGATGGAAAGAAGCGGGATGAAGATGCATCATTGTATACGCATATCCCTCACAAATCCTTTCTGCGCTTTCCTTTAAAAAAGTCTCATAATGGCGGGGGGACAGCAAAGCTGTTAAATCATCCTGATACCAGATTACATTCCCAGGGGTCCACAGATGATAAAAACCAATGCTGCGTCCATGATGGAATGTTGGCGTCAGCAGCAGCTGATCAGCTACCAATTCCCGCTGCAATTCTGCAACCTGCAAAAACAGCCGTTTGACCCTTTCCGGCTCTTCCAACAGCCCGCACGCCATCTCCTCCTGCCCAACCAAAGCGCCGATCGTGTCCGAGCCGCCTCTTAAAATAGGTTGTGCAACAGGAAACCGTCCCTGCGCCAATTTTACCAGCATCTCAGAAAATTCCAGGTATTTTTGATACCAGGGATTCCCTTTATCAATAACAATCCGATCCAGTTCTTCGATACTGCGGCAACACGGCCTGGCAATAAAGGCGTCCTCTCCCCCGACGATTTCCGCCCCTAAAATTGCTTCCATCCAGGGGAACCCATTGCAAGGCTCTGCGGTATAAATCCCATCCTGCCCGATCTTTTCAAAGTCCATCCATTCAGAAAGGTAGTCCTCCGCATAATTCTCCGGCTGCAAGTCCTCCGGCAGGACACTCCTTCCCCGTTTCAAGAGGGGATCATTGGCACGCATCCGTTTTGCTGGAAAGACATCGCCTGTCCTGACAATAACAAGCGGATACTCCATTGGATTCCCTTCCCAAAAATCCCGGTTCTTTTGAAGTTTCTCCTGAAGAGACACCTTGCCCCCTCCTCTTCTTGAATACTTGTATACCAGATTTTTCCTTTTCCTCACTTTGAGGAAAAGGGGTTCCTATTTATTCTGTAAAATATTCTGGGAATTTAGCGATCAGACTTTTATCACATTGATGCTTATTGATATGTTCCACCAACAGTTTTTCCACTTTTTCTTCATTTTTGCTGACAACCATGTCAAAAATCTGCCGGTGTTCTGAAATAATATCGCCCATATGCCGTTTCTCCAACAGTTCCAGGTATCTTACGCGGTTGGCATGGTCATTCAAATGCGATAAAAGGTGGTTTAAACTATAATTGTTCAGAAAGCCAATGATCGTATTATGGAACTCTTCATCCGCTTCAAAACAAGCAACATAATCGCCGGCGTCCATTGCCGCCTGATGATCGCGTTCTATTTTTTCGATACTCTTGCGAAGCAGACGGCATTCCGGCTTTTCCTCATTCCAAAGCTGCGCCACCCGCCGAAAAGCGCTTACACTTAAAGCAATACGAATAAAACGCACCTCATCGACCTTTTTTTTCGAGATCAAGGCTACACGGATCCCTTTTTGGGGCAGGACCTCCACCATTTGGTCTTCGCGCAGCTGACGGAAAGCCTCCCTTACCGGTGTTCTGCTCACATTCAGCTCATTGGCGATTTCCGTCTCATAAATCAACTGACCAGGTTTCAGATCCAATGTCACAATAGCTTTCCGGATTTCCTTATAAGCTTTATCTGCAAGGGTCACTCTAGTACTTTTCAATGGTATTGCGTTCAATCTTCACACTCTCCCACCCGTTTGCTTTCCACTTGGCAACTCCTACAATATGTTGCAAGTATTCAAATTAATAGTACAATTTCTGTAAATTATTGTCAATCGGAAAACACAACTTTTTGAGGATATCTTACAGCCGTATTTTCAAGTGTCAGACTGAAAAATCAATCAAACAGCAGCACGATCTTCTTCACGGATGGGTCCTTTTGATCGGCTAAAGCAAAAGCTTCCTTTACCTGAGTAAAATGGAAACGGTGCGAAATCATTCCATCCAAGCACACCTTATTTTCTGAGACAGCCTGTATCACCTGTGGAAACAAATGATTTTGCAGCCTGGAACCGCGGATATCCAGTTCCCGGGAGGTGATTTGGAGTTCCGAAATCTTCCCTGGTTTTTCCGAAAAGCCCAAAGTAATAATGCGCCCGGCATTGCATACCACCTTGACGATTTCCTCCAAAGCACCGGGGATTCCCGCCGTTTCTATCGCCACGGAAGGCCCATCCCCGTCATTTGCCGTCTGCCTGACCTGCTGAACAAACTCCGGTGCATCCGACCGCAGGGTCACATCCGCACCACAATTTTTTGCTTCCAGGAGCTTTTCCTCCGTTACGTCGGCTGCTATGATCTTTGCTCCGGTCAGGCGAAGTGCTTTGATCACGCTGAGCCCTACTGCCCCCGAGCCATAAACCAGGACCGAATCCTGGCTGTTTACCTCTGCCCGGGAGATGACCTGGAAAGCAATGCTCATCGGTTCAATCAGGATTCCTTCCTCCAGCTCCAGATGATCCGGCAGTTTGTGCAGCGCCGACTCCTCCACCACCATATATTCCTGGTAGCCTCCATCCAAGGTAACCCCTCTCACTTTCAGGTGGGAACACACATTAGCCCGGCCGATGCGGCATGGATAACACGACCCACACCCTACCACCTGTTCCACAATTACGCGATCCCCTGGCACGACACGGCTCACCGATGATCCCACCGCTTCTACAATCCCGGTCATTTCATGCCCGATGATCCTAGGATAAACCACCATGGGATTTGTCCCGTGATAAATCGCTATATCTGAGCCACAGATCCCTGCCGCCCTGATGCGCACGAGGGCTTCGGTGCTTTTCTTGATTTTCGGGCGGGGAATTTCTTCTATTTCAAGCCTTCCAGGCTCTTTCACATAAATAGCTTTCATTAAATTGCTCCAATTTCTTTTCAGTATCGCCCTTTTCCCGTTTACAGGTCCATTGTCGCCAGCTCATAGATCGCTGTGCCGTAAATTTTCCCCAACAGGATCAGTTCCTCTACCCGGACGCTCTCATCAACAACGTGGCACATGTCCTTGGTTCCCGGGAAAATTGCCCCAAACCCCTGGATGGTCGGGATCCATTTGGAATAAGTGCCTCCAACCGCGCGGGGTGTGGAATCCCTTCCGGTATATTCTCCATAGATGCTGGCCAGTTTTTGAATGACAGGTGAATTTTTATTGCGCATGACTCCGGGGCTGCAATGCCCGGACACAACCCGGATTCCCGCTGGAGACAACGCTTTTTCGATATCGGCGGTCAGTTCCTCCATGGGATAATAGTAGGGGCGGTACATGCTGAAAACGGCAGAAAACTCTTCTTCGTCCAGATTGATGATGGTATTGCTGAAGGTGAGGAAACCGCTCTCATCCTCCCGGTCAATTCCCAAGGATTCCCCAAAATACTCCATCCCGATCTTCTGCCGGAAAATATGGACAATTCCCCCTGCTTCTCCCTGAATGCCGAGCTTATCCAGGAACATTATCAACTGTGATATCGCATTCTGCGCAAGCCTGGGTGTATAAGGATGCCCTGTTTTCCCCTCGGAACGCAGGAAAACCTTGCTTCCTTCCCGTTTTCCGGAGAGAGTCCAGCCAGTTTTTTCCGCAAATACAGCCAGCCGTTCCAATATCCTTTCCGCTTGCTCTTCTGTTTCCGCTGACAGTTCAGCCGTACAGAGATCCGGAATCCGGGTATGTGTAGTGCCGCCCTGCATTTTCAAAAGCCGGAGCCCCGCCGTCCCGCTTCCTGTCAGCTTTTTTCCTACCTTGATCTGCGTTCCCGACTTCTCCGCAAAAGAGACCGGA
>CALWKP010000063.1 GCA_944381295.1 uncultured Clostridia bacterium
GAAGCGGTGCAGAAATGCCGACGTGCCGGGATCACGCCGGTAATGATTACAGGCGACCACGCAGCAACAGCGGCGGCAATCGCCAAACAATTGGGGATTCTGACCGAAGGCGGGGAAGTCATGACAGGAGCGCGCCTGGACCATATGGAACAGGCAGAGTTAGAAAAGGAAATTGGGAAATATCCAGTATTTGCGCGGGTATCACCAGAACATAAAGTCCGGATCGTTCGAGCGTTCCAGAAGCGCGGGGATATCGTAGCGATGACAGGAGACGGTGTAAACGATGCCCCGGCGCTAAAAGCAGCGGATATTGGGTGTGCAATGGGAAAATCCGGGACTGACGTTGCTAAGGCTGCCGCGGATATGGTGCTCACTGACGACAATTTTGCCACAATCGTTTCGGCAGTGAAGGAAGGGCGCGGCATCTATGAAAATATCCGGAAAACCGTACATTTCTTGATTTCGTGTAATATCGGGGAGATTTTAACCATTTTCGCAGCATTCCTTTTGGGCTTGCCGACACCATTATTGGCAATACAATTGTTGTGGGTAAATCTGGTGACGGATTCACTTCCCGCATTAGCGTTGGGTGTGGACCCTGTGGAAAAAGATGTGATGAACAGGAAACCGGCAAAACCACAAGACAGTGTTTTTTCCGGAGGAATGGGGTATCATATTGTGATAGAAGGCTGTCTGATCGGAGCTTTGTCCCTGTTGGCCTATTCCATAGGGCGCGTCTTTTTTGATGGAGATCCAGTATCTCCCATTATCGGAAGGACGATGGCGTTTGCAGTGCTCAGTTTATCCCAAGTGGTGCATACCTTCAATATGCGTTCGGAACATTCCCTGTTTCAAATCGGACTGTTCAGCAATCCGCGATTGATTCTGGCGGCATTAGCCTGTATCGCTTTACAGCTTGCAGTAATCGTTACACCACTGTCTACGGTATTTAAAACGGTCCCGTTGACAGGAATGCAATGGCTGATTTGCGCAGCTTTGTCATTGACCCCGCTTTTGGCAGTGGAGCTGGAAAAATTGGTCGGAACGCTGCGGAAAAAGCGCGAAAATGTGCAGAGGCATTGACAAATATTCAGCGGCTGTTTATACTAAAAAGTACCTGGAAACAGGAGTCTCCAGGGGATGATGCGAATCGAAAAATAAAAATAAAGGAGTTAAAAACAATGGAAAAATATGTATGCGATGTTTGCGGTTATATTTATGATCCTGAGACAGGAGATCCGGATAACGGTGTAGCAGCAGGAACAAAATTTGAAGATCTTCCGGAAGATTGGGTTTGCCCGCTGTGCGGCGTTGGCAAAGACATGTTCAGCAAACAGTAAGTAGGTACTGGGAAGTTGAAAAGAGGTACCTGTATGGGTGCAATAAAGATACAGGACGGGATTTATTCCGTAGGGGTGCTGAACCCGTCTTTGCGTGTGTTCGATATCGTCATGGAATCACGGTATGGAACCAGTTATAATGCGTATCTCCTGACCGGAGAGAAAAATGTGCTGATTGAAACAGTACACACGGATTACTTTGAAGAGTATCTGGCAAATATTGAGAGTGTTGTCAAGGTTTCGGAAATTGATTATCTGGTGATGAACCACACCGAACCCGATCATTCGGGGAGTGTGGCGAAACTGCTGGA
This sequence comes from uncultured Clostridia bacterium, assembly GCA_944381295.1. Classification (GTDB taxonomy): domain Bacteria; phylum Bacillota; class Clostridia; order Oscillospirales; family Acutalibacteraceae; genus CALWKP01. The sequence goes on from CALWKP010000063.1 coordinate 1,652, forward strand.
GCGGAACCCTCAAATCCAGGTGATTTGTACGATGGCGGCACAGAAATATTTGCAGGCGATTACAAACCGGGAATTCCGTTGTAGGAATGTCAAGAGCGGCGATCGTTTGGACTTAGGAAACAAGAGTTTAGAGTTTCTTGTGGCGCCGATGCTGCATTGGCCGGATTCCATGTTTACCTGGGATGAATCGACGGGAACACTGTTTACGTGCGATTTTTTAGGCGCTCATTTCTGCGAGCCAACCATGCTGGATCGGAATATTCATTATCCGGAACAGTATCGGGAGCAGTTGAACTATTATTTTAACTGTATTTTTGGTCCGTTCAAGCCGTATGTGCTGGCTGGTCTGGATAAAATCGAGAAACTGCCAGTAACGATGGCATGCCCAAGTCACGGGCCGTGCCTGGTGGAACATTTACAAGAAGCGATGACGCTGTATCGGGAATGGAGTACGCCGGTCAAAAAGGAAAAGAGGCTGGCAGCGGTGCTATATGCATCTGCTTATGGGTGTACGGCGAAATTAGCCAATGCTGCTGCCGATGAACTGCGCAAAGACGAGAGGTTAGACGTTAAGCTGGTGGATGTGGTAAACACTCCGCTCAGTGAAAGTGCAGCACTTGCCAATGAAGCAGATATCCTGATGATTGGATCCTGTACTATTAATCGTGATGCCCCAAAGATTATTTGGGATGTTTTGGCATCGGTGGACGCTCTCAATACAGAGGGCAGACTTGCCGGGGCATTTGGGTCCTATGGATGGAGCGGTGAAGCGATTGATATGATCCGATCACGGATGGAACACTTGAAGTTTACGTTTATCGGGCAAGGGGTTAAGGCGAATTTTATGCCTGGATGTGAAAATTTTGATAAGATCCGGGAATATGCACGATGCCTTGCGTTTAAGATGAGTTCCGTAAAATAATAGATTGTGCCGCAGGTGCAAGGCGAAAACCTTGTGCATCTGCGGCACAATTTTGTCAGGATGCAATTTACTTATGATGTTGTCGTAATCCATGCGAAAATGGGGGAACCCCTTGAGCAGAGGGCCTTTTTATTTTTTGGTGGGGCTTTGAAAAAAGAGTAAGCCGAAAGCCGGCCCCAAGCCGCCCGGTCCGGATTTCGCCGGACCGGGCGTACTCGTTTGGCGCACTCTCTGTGCGCCAAACGAAAAAGGAGCCCCGCGCATGCGCGGGGCTCCTTTGCTTGGGGCCGGCTCGTTGAGTGCTGTCAGGACTGCCCGACCCATCCCCAGTCTTTTAATAATGCGAAAGTTTTCGGATAAGGAGCAAGGTTGTAATAGTTGGAACAACTGATCTCCACACGTCCCTGATAGTCCCCAACCAAAGCCTTCAGCTTTTCATTTTTAGGAACAAATGGCGAGATGTTCAGATAGATCGAATAGGCGCTTGCGGTTTCCACATTGGTGTCAACGAGCTCCTGCTGCGATCCTGTGTACAGGTATCCATAATTTGCATCAAACTGTGGGATGCTGTCACGGGTGTCCTCCTGCAACGCCGCAAGCAGGGCTTCCTGTTGCTCGGATGTTAACGTGTGTGTTCCCGTCAATCCATTTTCGCCGTTAACATCAATGGAATCAATCGCATCCGCATCAAAATAGAAGATCGCCTGGGAATCCTGATAATATTCCGGCAGGGCAAGGATCGCATTCAGCTTCTCCATAAGTCCCGAATAGTCGGTCCCTTCCGGGAAATTGTAGCTGGAATAATAACGGGAAATCGTCTGCCCGTTTTTCAGTTGATAGGTGATGGTAATATCTTTGGAGGTGCTGTGATCGATGATATACGGGTATTTTTCCAAACGGTTCAACGAGATCAATTCCTGATGCAGGTCAATTGCCTTTTGAGGATCATCCACGCGGGGAGAGACTTCCGCTAAGGCTTCCGAAGGGACTCCCTGTTTGCTGGAGTAGGAGTTGACAGTAAATCCATAACGGTACCCAGAGATTTCGACATTTGCGCTTTCTATCTCCGAGAGGGCGGGGATCCTGGTGTCATAGCCAAAGAATCCAAAGCTGAAGGAAGCAAACATCGCTGCAAAGACAACGACAAATCCTCCATAGAACAAGAAGCTTTTCCCTAATTGTTTAAACCCGCGGGAGTAAATTCCCTCCGCGATCAAATGGGTGCAGATCGACCCAAGGAAAGCTCCCATGAAGAAATAGCCGCTTTTGTTGCCGATAAGAAGGAGGAAGAGTAACCCGCAGCAGAGTGCAGCGGCAAAAGTAGCGATGAAGCGTACCGTGATTTTGGGAATGGGGAATGCAAAATGGCTTTCGGCACATTCGCTGGCGCGGCGGCGATAGAGCAGCAACGCTCCGGCAAAGACGGCAATGGTAAAGAATCCCCACCAGATATGGTAAGCAAAGTCACCTTTGAACGTCGTAGTGGCGAGGAGTGCGCCAAAATAGGGAGAAAGCAGCATATCCCCAAGGGAAATACCGTCGTCACGGAATGGCATCATCCCTGGAATAGTAAGCCCTGCGCAGACACGGCCCATAAAGGTCATGAGCGGATAGGTAAAACTGATGACGAGGATAGACATTACCGCGTCGAAGGTGGTGCCGCTGCAAACGGTGAGGAAAACGGAGAAGGTGTAGGCGGCGGCAATCAGAAGCATGCACGAAGGCAGATAGGTTGGATTCAGCCGCAGCATGATACGGCTGGTGGATACCGAGTCGATGTTATAGGCAAGCCGCACGATTTCGGCGATCAGAGAAACCAGACAGAGCGGTGCGAGCAGGGCGCTCAGACCAGCAAAATACCGGCTCAGGAAGAGACGTGTCCGGCTGATCGGAAGCGCGTGGAAGAGATCGACGGAGCGTTTTTTCTGCATATAGCCGAAAAGAAGTATAGTGAAAATCAGGCTGAGCAGAATGGCTAGAGGCTGGATAGCAAAGGTGAAGATCACGCCCATGTACTCGTGATAGGCGGAAAAGAGGTTTTCGGTGTAATTTTTAGTGTCCCGCACACTGCCAAGAACAAGCAAAAGAATGATCGGGATCGCGATGAGCAAAATAGCAAGATACAGGATAGCGACACCGCGGATCTGCTTGAGGGACCATAGATATAAAGTAAAGGGATTGTTTGCGGCAGAATGTTTCTGATTAGCTGAGGATGTTGTCGATGTCATAACCGGCCACCTCCATTTCACTGATAAAGACTTCTTCGAGGGTCAGCGGAAGGACCTCGGAAAAGATCGGCTGGAATGTTTCAAGTTTCTGCAAAATTTCCTGTTTGGAGCCGCGTGCGACAAAATTGATGAGGGACCCACGGACGGTATAGTTGAGGATATCGAGACCGTTGAATGCAGAGATGTCGGGCATCGGCTTGAGGATCGCCTGGATTTTGTGGATACCGAGCTTGAGGTCATCGAGTTCGCGGTCAAAGAGGATGCCACCTTTGTGAAGAAGCCCGACGTGATCGCAGAGGTCCTCAAGTTCGCGCAGGTTGTGCGACGCGATTAGGATGGTCATTTGACGTTCGGTGACCTCGTCGCTGAGCAGACGCTTGAGAAGCTGGCGGATCACCGGGTCCAGACCGTCAAAGACCTCGTCGAGCAGGAGATAATCCGGACGTGTGGAAAGCGCAGTCGTGAGCGCAACTTGACGCTGCATCCCTTTGGACATGTTGATAATTTTATCCTTGCGGCTGATCGGGAAAATGCTGCAGAGTTGTTCATAACGCTTGGCATCCCAACCGGGATACAGGCGGGAGTACAGGTCGGCAATATCGTCCATGTTGGATTGCGGGAAAAAATACGCAAAATCCGGGACGAAGAAAATCCTGCCTTTGGTGTGGGGATGTTCAAAAGGCGGAGTGCCGTCGATGAGGACAGTACCGCCGTCGGGACGGTAGACCCCGGCGAGAACACGAAGCAGGGTGGATTTCCCGGCACCGTTGGAGCCCACAAGACCGTAAATGGAACCGGTATCGATGCGGCAGGAGATCTGTTGCAGAGCGGTAAGGGAATGAAATTTTTTCGTAAGGTTTTGAATTTCGATCATCAGGAATCCCTCCCTTGAAAGTAGGCTGAGACATGGGCAAGTAATTCGTCCTGTGCAAGACCGCGTTCAGCGGCTTTTTTCACGGCGAGGTCAAATTCTTCCAGGGCAAACAGTTTTTGTTTTTGCAGGGAAGAAAGATCGCCGGAGAGAAACGACCCTTTTCCGGGGACAGAAACGATAATCCCGTCATGTTCGAGCATCCGGTAGGCTTTTTGGACGGTGTTAGGGTTCACACCGAGCTCCTGAGCAAGTGCCCGTACAGAAGGGAGCTGTTCATTTTGTTCCATCGCGCCGAGGGCCGCAAGACGGGTGATGGATTGATAAAGTTGTTCATAGATTGGCTGACCGCTTTTATAGTTCAGCACAAACATTCCGATCACCTCTCTGTTCTAACTGTATTAACATGATTAGTACAGTTAGAATATACCACGCCTTTCAAGCGAAGTCAATAAATGTAAAAAGATTGAAACCTTTTTCAAAAAAACAGCCCCCAGATCTCTGGGGACTGTTATCAACTATTATTCTTCGCGTCCTAGCAGCCAGTCAACAGATACATTCAGAATATTAGCTAAGGCTGCAAGCTCATAATCTGTGACGTAACGGATTTGTCCCTCCAACTTGGACAAACCAGAAGCGTTCATATCAATACCGTTTACCTGAAGCTGCGCTAAAAGCTCTTTCTGCTTCATCCCCTGGTTTTTGCGGGCCATTTCCACTCTTGCGCCGACCAGGTTACGGTTTCCAAGCGCTTGTTTGCGTAATCTCATTCTTTCATCTCCCATCTGTGTCTGCGGAGTTGGATCCGCGAGTAAATAAATTTTGCGACGACCAAAACCTTATCCTACGCATTCCCAAAAAAGTGAACACGTTTATATTATAGTATCATCCATAAAAAAAAGCAACGGAAAAGAATATTTTTTTCATGCAGGAACAACAATGTTGAAAAAAAGAATTTTTCAGAGGTTATAAAGAAATTTATTTGTTATTTGGAGAGAAGCTTGCTATAATGATAAAGAAATCTCTCAGAAAGGGAGCAGGGAGGGAACCTGATGGAATACGCGAAAAATTCGGGTACGGAGATATTGGAACAATACAGACAACAGTTGGCCTCGGATGAAAAGAAGTCCCTGGAAAGTCTGGAACCGGGTAAAACAGTCCTGGTCATTGTAGATATGGTCAATGGATTTGTACGGGAAGGAGCGTTAAGCAGTCCTAATGCTGAGACTATTGTTCCCGGAATTGCAGGCTTGATGCAGGCTTGTACCAAGCGCGGATACAGGCAGATTTTTTTTGCGGATTGCCATACCCCGGATAGTCCGGAATTTTCTGCATATCCAGTACATTGCGTAGAAGGTACTGCGGAATGCGAACCGGTGAAAGAACTTGCGGAACTGGGAGAATACCAACTGATCCGGAAAAATTCCACAAATGGCAGTCAGGAACCGGAATTCCGGGAATGGCTGACGGCATCGCCGGAGATAGAAAATTTTGTGATTGTAGGATGTTGTACGGATATTTGTGTTCAGCAATTTGCATTAGGGGTAAAAACGGAGTGCAATCGCAGAAACCGCCCTTCCAAGGTGATTGTTGTGGCAGATCTTTGTTCGACCTATGATGCGCCGGGACATGAATCCGGGGCGGTAGAACTGATGTCTTTCTATAATATGCAGACGAACGGCGTAGAGGTTACGCCGGGGATTGTGTTTTAAAATGGAGATGATAGCAATGGAGAACAGGATGCAAGACAGTTTTCGGGATAATTTGACGATGCTGACGGATTTTTATGAAATCACCATGGCAAACGGATATTTCTCGAATGGATTTGAGGATAAGATCGTATATTTTGATATGTTTTTCCGGAGGATTCCAGACGGCGGCGGATTTGCGATCATGGCAGGAGTCCAGCAGCTGGTGGAATATCTGGATAATCTGAGTTTCACCAAAGAAGATATCGAATATCTGAGAGGAAAAAAGATTTTCAGCGAAAAATTCCTGGAATATCTGGAGAACTTCAAATTTTCGTGTGATGTGTGGGCAGTGCCGGAAGGGACGCCGATTTTTCCGGGAGAACCCATTGTAACGGTGCGCGGACCGGTCATTCAGGCGCAGTTTATTGAAACGATGGTCCTGTTGAGCATCAACCACCAGAGTATGATCGCAACAAAAGCGAACCGGATTGTCCGGGCGGCACAGGGGCGTGCAGTCATGGAGTTTGGTTCACGGCGTGCACAGGGATTTGACGGAGCGATCTACGGTGCGCGGGCGGCGTATATCGGTGGATGCTGCGGTACGGCGTGTACGATATCGGACGTTAAATTTGGAATTCCGGCGCTTGGAACAATGGCACACAGTTGGGTGCAGTTGTTTGATACGGAGTTGGATGCGTTCCGTGCTTATGCGCGGGAATACCCAAATCAGTGTACGTTGCTGGTCGATACCTATAATGTGTTGAAGTCGGGGGTACCGAATGCGATCAAGGTGTTCCAGGAAGAGCTGCTGCCGCAGGGATTCCGGCCGGCAGGGATTCGCATCGACAGCGGCGATATCACGTACCTGTCGAGAAAAGCACGGAAGATGCTGGACGAAGCAGGGTTTGAGGATTGTAAGATTTGTGCATCGAACTCGCTGGATGAATATATTATCCGCGATATGTTGATCCAGGGCGCGCAGGTAGACAGCTTTGGCGTAGGCGAACGTCTGATTACCTCGTCGTCGGAACCGGTATTTGGCGGGGTGTACAAGCTGGCAGGAGTAGAAGAGGCGGACGGCAGTATCACACCGAAGATCAAGATTTCGGAAAATGTTTCGAAGATCACGACGCCGTGTTTCAAAAATGTGTGGAGGTTATTTGACCGCGAGAGCGGGAAAGCGATTGCAGACGTCATCACACTGCACGATGAAACGATTGACGACAGCAAACCGTATATTATCTTTGATCCGGAGCATGTGTGGAAGCGCAAGAGCGTCTCGAATTTCCGGGCCGTAGAGCTGAGGACGCAAATTTTCAAGAATGGCAAAAATATTTCGCGTCCAAGGGAACTGCAGGAAATCCAGGCATACTGCCGCAGCCAGGTGGATACGCTGTGGGATGAAGTGACGAGATTTGAGAACCCGCATCAATACTATGTAGACCTTTCTCAGCCGTTGTGGGATATTAAGAACAGGCTGATCTGTGAGCATACGGTATGAGGGCAGAAGAAGCCTTGACTTTTGAAGAAGGATTCGATACAATAAAATCCGCGAGCAGGCTGGACAGCTGCGGGCAAAGCCCGAAAGGGCCTGCCTGAGGAAAGTCCGAGCTCCACAGGGCGAGAATAACGGCTAACGGCCGCCGGGGGTGACCCCAGGGAAAGTGCAACAGAGAGATACCGCCGGGTGCAAACCCGGTAAGGATGGAAAGGCGAGGTAAGAGCTCACCAGCGCGCAGGAGACTGCGCGGCTCTGCAAACCCTATTCGGAGCAACACCGCAGAGGGACAAGATGTGTCGGCCCGGCACGTCCCGAGAAGGTGGCATCGAGCCGCGATGGCAACATCCGGCCAAGATAGATGGTTGTCCACGACAGAACTCGGCTTATAGGTCTGGTCGCAAAGAAGCGCCGTGAAGCATTCTGCTTCACGGCGCTTCTTCGTAAAAGGAATGAGAGTAAAAGAATGGAAAGAACACTATCGGGCAGCAAGGGTGGTGTTTTTTCTGCCCGCCTTACGGGAGATTGTCGTTATTACCGGGCGGCGGCAAACGGTATTTTTTCTGTCTGCCCCGCCGCCCGGCGATGGTCAAGGCTTCAGCCTTGCGGCGATGGTCAAGGATTCAGCCTTGTACGCTGAACAATAATGCTCCATAGGTCGGGAAAGGCCAATATTTTGCGCCGGTAATCGTTTCCAGTTCATCCGCAACGGCACGCGCTGCTTCCATCTGTGCAAAAATGGTGTTCCGATAATAATGCGCCTGCGCCTGTACGCCTTCTACCTCTTTGGCGCCGGTCAAAGCAGCGTCAAGTTTTTGGGTCTCCTCATACAACGCTTCGGATAACTTGCTGAGTCTGCACAGCAGATTTTTTTCCAAAGTGAAAGGAACATCCAACTGCTTTTTCGCAAGGGATTCTTCACTCAGGTCTTTCATATAAGCGCATACTGCCGGGAAAATATCCTTCCGAATCATATCTAACATGGTCAGCGCTTCAATATGTAACTGCTTGCAGTAATTTTCAAGAGTGATCTCACAACGGGAATGGATTTCTGTCCGGGAGAGTACCCCGTGCCGTTCAAACATCCTGACATTTTCTTCTTTGATGTAATAGGGAAGGGCGTCCGCAGTAGACGGAAGATTTAATAATCCGCGGCGTTCGGCTTCCGCTACCCATTCTTCCGAATAGTTGTTTCCGTTGAAAATGATCCGTTTGTGTTCTTTGATCGTCTTTTTAATCAATTTGTTCAGGGCTGCGTTGAAATCTTTGGCTTTTTCCAGTTGATCGGCAAAATCACACAGTACATCAGCAACCATCGTATTCAGCATCAGATTCGGACACCCGATTGAAATGGTGGAACCAAGCATCCGGAACTCAAATTTATTCCCCGTGAATGCAAACGGGGAGGTACGGTTGCGGTCTGTGGTGTCCTTCGGAAAATGCGGCAGTACATCTACGCCGATTTCCATTTCGGTCTTATCTTTCTGGCTGTATGCTGTTCCGCTTTCAATGGAATCCAAAATTTCAGTCAGTTCGTCTCCCAGAAAAATCGAAACGATGGCAGGCGGCGCTTCGTGAGAGCCAAGACGATGATCGTTGCCTGCGCTGGCAACGGAAATTCTAAGTAAATCCTGATGCTCGTCCACAGCACGGATGATGGCTGTCAGAAATAACAGAAATTGTGCGTTTTCCCGTGGGGAATCGCCGGGTTCCAGCAGATTTATGCCGGTATTGGTACACAGGGACCAGTTGTTGTGTTTCCCACTGCCGTTAACGCCTGCGAATGGTTTTTCGTGCAGCAAACAGGAAAGGCCGTGTTTGGAGGCTACTTTTTTTATGACTTCCATCGTAAGCTGATTATGATCGGCGGCAATGTTTCCGGTGGTGAAAATAGGAGCCAATTCGTGTTGTGCAGGAGCCGCTTCGTTATGCTTTGTTTTGGCAAGGATGCCAAGTTTCCAGAGCTCTTCATCAAGGTCTTTCATATAGGCCGATACCCGCGGCTTAATGACCCCAAAATAATGATCTTCCAGTTCCTGACCCTTTGGCGGTTTTGCTCCAAACAGAGTGCGCCCGGTGTAGATCAGGTCTTTGCGCTGTTCAAACAGTTTGCGGTCGATCAGGAAATACTCCTGTTCCGGACCAATGGTGGTCTCCACGCGGGTCACATCAGCGTTGCCGAAGAGCTTCAAAATTCTCATGGCCTGCTGATTAAGCGCATTCATAGACCGCAGAAGCGGTGTTTTTTTGTCAAGGGCTTCGCCGCCATAGGAACAGAATGCCGTCGGGATACATAAGGAACCGTCCTTGATAAAAGCGTCGGAAGTTGGGTCCCATGCAGTATAACCGCGGGCTTCAAAAGTAGCGCGCAGGCCGCCGGAGGGAAAACTGGA
>CALWKP010000064.1 GCA_944381295.1 uncultured Clostridia bacterium
GGTGTGCTCATGCCGGTAGAAGCTGCCGGGGCAGCGTTAAAGAGGAAAAACCCGCGCGGGGTGCTGCATGTGGACGCTGTGCAGGCGTTCGGAAAACTTCCATTCCGGCCGGAAAAACTGCATGCACAGCTTGTGACGATCAGCGCACATAAAATTCATGGTCCTAAGGGGATCGGAGCATTATACCAGGCGCCGGCTCTTCATATTCCGCCGCGGACGTTCGGGGGCGGCCAGGAAAAAGGGCTGCGTTCCGGGACCGAGAGTGTGCCGCTGATTGCGGGGTTTGGCGCTGCTGTGAAGGAATTACCAGACCTTTCTAAAGAACTGGAACGAATGAAAGAGCTGAATGTTCGTTGTCGGGAATTGCTGCAAAAAATTCCAGGCGTTCTTTTCAATTCTCCGCCGGACGCGCTGCCATATATTCTGAATCTGTCGGCGGGCACCGTGCGTGCGGAAACGATGCTGCATTTCCTGGCATCGCATCAGATTTTTGTGTCTTCCGGTTCGGCTTGTTCCGGCGGAAAACCGAGCCATGTCCTGGCGGCGATGGGACTGCCCGCACAGCGGATCCAAAGCGCTTTGCGTCTGAGTTTTTCCCGTGAGACAACGGAAGAACAGATCGAACAATTTGCCCGTGTGCTGGAAGAGGGCGTGCGTACCATTGCACGGCGTCCGGTACGCTCTTAAATAGTGGAGGGAATTATGAAAGAAATTATCCTGGTAAAACTGGGGGAAATGGTGCTCAAAGGGCTTAACCGGAAAACCTTTGAAGCGGTATTGATTAAAAATATCCGAAGAAGATTGTCGGGACTGGGCGGATTCGATGTGCGGACAGCGCAGTCCACAGTCTATATCATCCCGGAATCAGAGGATTCCGACCTGGAAGCCGCCGTGGATAAGGTCAGCAAAATTTTTGGGATTATTTCCTTTTCACGTGCCTGTGAAGTGGAGAAATCGATGGACAGCATTTTGCAGACAGCGGGAGACTATCTGGCAGATACGCTCCGGGAAGTCAAAACGTTCAAGGTGGAGAGTAAACGTTCTGATAAGACCTTTCCGTTCAATTCTCCGCAGATTTCGGCGGCTGTGGGGGAACGGTTATTGCAGGAGTTTCCCCACCTGCATGTGGATGTCCATCATCCGGATATTACGGTTACTGTGGAAGTACGCGATTTTGGTGCCTATATCCGGGGCGGGGTACTGCCTGGGGCTGGCGGGATTCCGGTAGGGACCGGAGGACGTGCGGCAATTTTAATTAGCGGTGGGATCGATAGCCCCGTGGCAGCCTGGTGTATGGCGAAACGCGGCGTGGAATTGACAGCGGTACATTTTGCGAGCCCGCCGTATACCAGTGAACGTGCGGAACAAAAAGTAAAAGATTTGTTGGCACAGGTAGGAGAATATGCGGGCTGGATCAGGATGTATACGGTGCCGTTTGCCCATGTTCAGGAGGCCATTATGGAAAACTGTCCCGAAGACCTGTTTACGCTGATTATGCGGCGGTTTATGATGCGGGTTGCGGAACAGATCGCGCGGCGCGAAGAATGTGATGCGCTGATTACCGGGGAAAGTCTGGGGCAGGTGGCGAGCCAGACCATGAAGGCGATTGCGTGTACAGACGCGGTGGCAGAGATGCCGGTATTCCGGCCGCTGATCGGGATGGATAAAGCGGAGATCGTGGCGATTTCGCGGAAGATTGGGACCTTTGATATTTCGATTGAACCTTATGAGGATTGCTGTACCATCTTCACGCCGAAGCATCCTCGTACCAGACCGAGTCTGGCATTGGTGGAGTCGGCAGAACTGGAGCTGGATGTTGATGGACTGGTGAAGGAGTGTCTGGAACAGGCAAGATGGGTGCGGATTGGCGGAAATCGTCGGGCGTAAGGAGGCATTTGGATGAATGCGGAAATTCTTTCCGTAGGGACGGAATTATTGTTAGGACATACGGTAAATACCGACGCGTCAGAGGTTGCGCGGGAACTTTCCACGATTGGCATCAATTTGCTGTATGCAGGGACTGTGGGGGATAATCCGCAGCGGCTCCGCGAAGCGGTAGAGCAGGGGCTAAAGCGCAGCGGACTTGTGGTGACGACCGGAGGCCTTGGACCGACAGGAGACGACCTGACAAAAGAAACCGTTGCGGAGGCTGCGGGAAAGCGTCTGGTACTGCATGAAGAGAGTCTGCGGAGGATCGAGGAATATTTTAAAGACCGGCCATGGGGAGAGAGCCAAAAAAAGCAGGCGATGCTTCCGGAGGGCTGTACCGTCCTGCAAAATGACGTGGGAACTGCACCGGGCTGTGTGTTTGAAACAGCGGATGGAACGCTGGTAGCGATGCTTCCGGGGCCGCCGTCGGAGCTTGGTCCGATGCTGAAAAATTACCTGATCCCGTATTTGGCAGCCAGGGAACAGGCGGTGATCGTGTCGCGGAATATCCATGTGTTTGGCCTTGGTGAAGGGACAGCCGCAGAAATGATCAGCGACCTTACAGAAGGGGCGAATCCAACTGCGGCAACCTATGCAAAAGAAAATGAAATGTTTGTACGGGTAACAGCGCGCGCAAAAACTGCGGAGGAGGCCGAAGCGTTATGCGAGCCGGTCGTCCGGGAAATTTGCAAGCGATATGGCGATGTCGTATACAGCATTGATGTGGACGGCCTGGAAAATGTGGTGGTGAAAGAGCTAGCGCGGCAGAAGATGACGCTGGCGACAGCAGAATCATGTACCGGCGGTCTGCTGGCAAAACGAATCACCGATGTCCCGGGCTCTTCGGAAGTATTCGAGATGGGAGCGGTGACTTATTCCAACCGGATCAAGACGCAATTGCTCGGGGTACCGGAAGAGATGCTGCGGGAATATGGAGCGGTCAGTGAACAGGTAGCACGGGCAATGGCGGAAGGCGTACAAAAATGCGCCGGAAGTACACTCGGGATTGGAATCACCGGGATCGCAGGACCAGGCGGCGGAACGCCGGAAAAGCCGGTAGGGTTGGTATACCTGGCTATGACGGATGGAAAACAGACCTGGGTGAGGAAACTACCGGGAGGTTCTCGGTCCCGTGGAAGAGCAAGCCTGCGGAATGCAGCAGCGTCTAACGCATTGGACATGGTGAGACGGTATCTGGCCGGGCTTACGCCGGTCGCTGAGATGGGAAAACGTCCGTAAAGCAAACAGACCGTCTGTGAGCAGACAGTCAGGATGGGAGGAGATGATCGGTTGGATTTGATTTCACAGCTGAAAAATGCTGATTTTTTGATGAAAGCGCTGCGGGGGGATTTTCAGAAGATCACACCATATCCTTTCCGCGCGGAAAAGAAAGAATATGTGCCTTCCCCCGACCGGCAGCCGTTGGAACGGTCTACGCCGGAACAGGAAGGAGTACGTCCGCAGCATTTGGAGAATTTTTTGCGGGAATTGGAGGACTGCAAGTCGATCCAGGTACATTCCATCATGGTGCTTCGGCACGGTAAGGTCATTGCAGAATCTTTTTGGAAGCCCTATTCTCCGGATTACCCGCAGATGGTATATTCGCTCTCCAAAAGCGTGACAGGGATGGCCGTTGGAATTGCTGTTTCAGAAGGTTTGCTGTCTTTGGAAGAAAAACTGGCGGATATCTTTCCGGAAAAGCTCACGCCGATCCGGAACCCGCGGATCAACGCCCTGACGATCCGGCATCTGTTATGCATGGGTTCTGGAATCCGGTTTAATGAACTGGGGTCGGTGGAAGAACAGGATTGGGTAAAAGCTTATATGCAGTCCGATTTTTTGTTTGATCCGGGGACAAAGTTCGCGTACAACAGCATGAACAGCTATCTGTTGAGTGCGGCAATTTGCAGGAAATCAGGCATGAGCTTGGTGGAATATCTGCGGCCGCGGTTGTTTGCCCCGCTTGGAATTGGAGAAATCTTTTGGGAAACCTGCCCGGCTGGAATCGAGAAGGGCGGATGGGGGTTATACCTGCGTCTGGAAGATATGGCGAAACTGGGGCAGCTCTATCTGCAAAAGGGGCGGTGGACCGCAGCGGATAAGACACGCCAGATTGTTCCGGAAACCTGGGTGGAAGAAAGTACGAAAATGCGATTTACCACCATGATGGGCGAACACAAGGCCGGATATGGATATCAGTTATGGGATTTCCCGGTGGAGGGTTCCTACCATTTCAACGGTGTTTTTGGACAGTATGTGGTAGTGATGCCAAAGCAAGATATAGTCATTGCCTTGACAAGTGGAAGCGAAAGCCTTTTTGTGGATGAGTCGGCGAAAATTATCGCCAAGTATTTTGGAAAAGAATCGGAAGATGTCAGACAGAAATCATTTGTACAGCGGCCCAGAGAACAGTATTCGCTGAGAAAGTTTGCGTCGGAAAGGAACCTGTTCGGGGCAACGAAAATCCCTTCCGACAACACGGGATACCGGCATGTGTGGAAAGTATGGAAAGATTTTTTGGGACAGGGGAAACAGGCGGAATTGCCGCCGGAGTTACAGAAAATCAATCACCAGACCTATATGCTGGAAAAGAGTTACGGATCACTGATGCCGTTTATCCTGCAAGCGGTACACAATAATTTTTGTGATGGGATCCGGGAGATCGGGTTTCGCTTGACGAAAAGTTTTTGTACTGTAAAAGTGAGGGAAGGAAACGACCTGAATTATATCAACGCGAGCATGGATGGGTTGCCCAGATACAGCAGGCTGCGGATCAATGGGGAAGAATATGAAGCTGGCAGCGTGGCAAAGTTATGTTACGATGAAGATGGCCGTCCGGTATTGAAGTTATATATTACGTTCCTGGAAACGCCGCATACCCGTGTGATTAAATTTGTGTTTTGCGGAGATCGGGTGATTTTACGATTCCGGGAATCTCCGTCACTGGAAGCGTCCGTAGAGCTTTTGTGCGAGCTTGTTGGAAACAGTGACAGTGCATTGGAGAAAACAGTAATGGATGCGATACGACAGAAGAAATTTGGCGATCGTTTTGCGCGGATTTTGAAGCCCCGAACCATTGGTAAAAAAGTGGAAACACAGGAACATTCCTGACAAAGCCTGATAGAAAATAGAAAAAGCATCCCCTGGAAAGCAGTTAGCTGGCTTTCCAGGGGATGCTTTGAGGTAAGGGGGAAAGAGATGCGGAGGGCCCCAATGCCTGCCCCGGTATCGGGGCAGGCAAGCAGGTCTGGCATCGCCAGACCGTGCCGCGAGGGAAGCCTTATTAGGCTTCCCTCGCGTTGGGGCCCTCCGCATGAGCTGCCCATACAGAGAAACCTGAAATCAGTTA
>CALWKP010000065.1 GCA_944381295.1 uncultured Clostridia bacterium
AGGTCGCCCCGTAACGTTCCAGAATAATAACGGGATAATACGACAATTTTGCTTTTCTTAGTCCTTCGATTCCCATATCCTCTTCTCGATTAATATATCGGTATCCACCTAACCGATGGGACGCATATTCATGGTTAATTGCGGTGTATAATCCATTGTATCCGCTTAATGCCTTTTCAAAGTGGAGCAAATATGCATCCTCGTTGATCTCTTCCCCAATCGTGAATGCAACTGGTTTCCCATCAATCCGAATCAGACCTCCTGAAAATTGGAGCTTTTCAAAATTGTGGAATGTTTTGTGGAGGGCACAACTTTCTTTATCAAGCCCTGCTTCTTCTCCGCAATTTCCATTCTCCTTACACCATTCTCGGGCAATCGCTTCGCAGTCAGCAAGATTTTGTGGTGTTACATCCTCATAGGTGAAATTGTAAGCACGGGAAAACTGGGAAAGATGATTTCTTTTTCCATGAAATTTTCTTCCTGCCAAATGAATCAGGTCTTCTGCCGAGTAAATATAATCTGCACTGTCACGGTCTAATTCATAATCAAATTTATCTGGGAAAAGTTCTTCCATAATCTTTTTCTGATCTTCTGTCATTCCCCACATTTTGAATTCTTTTCCGCGCTCTCTGGCATCCTGTTCCATTAACAAAATGGCTTCTTTTGGATCTCCATCCCCTAACGGATAACTGTAAATAGGTTCTTTCTTTCCCGTTATAAAGAATAAACTTCCATTTTGATAACAATATTTGGAGCCGTATGACCCACTCCAAATAAAACGGGTCCCAAACGCACCCTCATATCCAATATGACCACTCTTCCGAAGAATTGGGTCCATCCACTCCTTATCTTCAATTTTTATTTCCTGAAATTCCAGCATAAAAAAATGTTTCCTCCAATATTTGCATGATTTCTGAATGTATTTCTTCTATGCTACGGGGTAAATCTTCCTTTGCGCATGAAATCCACTTCCAAGACAGCTTTTTACCCATATATAATGCACTTTTCCGACAACGTTCCAAATAACTGATATCTTTTTCATGAATATCTTTTTTTTCTTCCAATCCTTGATACCGTTCCAAGAGAAGCTTTTGCGACACATACGGCGGCATATCCAGATATAACGTTAGGGAGGGCCTGGGAAGTCCAAGTTTATCATATTCATAATCCTGTGCCCAAAAAGCAAAATCGTCCCATTCCTCTTCATTCATCTTGGAAAGTTGAAAAATCAAGTTGGATGTTACATAACGATCAGCAATAATTACCGTACCTTGCTGATATTCTTTTTGCCAATATCTTTTGTAACTCGCATAACGATCTACTGCATAAAACGAAGAAGCTGCATAAGCATTCACATCTTCCGGATGTGTACCAAATTTCCCATTCAAATACATTTTCACAAGTGCCGAAGAAGGCTGTGTATAATCCGGGAAGGAAATTTGTTTCACTGGTATTCCGGAAGTCTCTAAGGCTTGGCGCAGAAGCTTTGCTTGTGTCGCTTTCCCGCTGCCATCCAACCCTTCCAGCACAATTAAAATGCCTGGCATAGTATCATCTCTCCGTAGTCTTATATTTTTCACGCATCTCTGCAGCTTTTCCACAAGACATTTTTCCCTCAGGGCATCCCCCACGTAAACAAGGTGGTCCTGCATGGGCGAAAATATGCGGTGCAACCTGTTTTACCAGCTGGAGCATCTGATCTGCAACGTCTCGGATTTCCCACTGTGCCCTATTACAACAACGATGGGAAAAGAAATTTAACAATGATCGTGCATTCATGGTACAAACCATTTTTGTCGTACACGCATTGGGAAGCACAAAACGTGCATCTTCAATTGCTTTTTTTTCTGCTGCCCGGATAGCCTCTTTTTCTGATTTTCCTTCTGCCAAAAATTCTTTTTGATGCTTCTCTTTTAAAAGCATTGTCAAACGTTCATAATGGTTTTGGCATGCCTGCATAGCACAAAGAAATTCTTCTTTTGCTTCCGGAATTTCTTCAATTTCCGGTGGTACAACAAATTCAAAATTTTGTTCTGCAACATATCGCTGACTTTGGACACTATAAGAGGCGATCCTATGTCTTGTGATCTGTGCTAAAAAAGATCTGGATACCCCCTCAATACCAAATGTGAACGAAGCATGTTCAATTGGACTTTCGTGTCCAATTTCTGCTAACATATCTACAAATGACGCCACTTTAGAATCTGTTAATCCATCCATAATTGTATCAATAGTCGCAGGAGAATAACAGAGTTTCGCGGCTGCCGCCACAGTTTTTTCTGGTTCTGGCGTATACGCCAACAGTGTTACGATTGCCATGACGAGATTTCTCTTCCTTTCCGGCAAAATTTGTCATTTCCTGATTATTATAACAAAATATTCTCCTGTGTTCAACTCAAACATTTCCCTCCAGCATCCTCTTTAGTATACTCAGGCACTATCAAAACATACTGATACTGGATGGGTGCGGTTGTTTGACTTTTTTCTCTGCTTGCGCTACTATTTAGTCAGTCTATTTGTACAGAATTGGAGGTATCCTTTTTGGAACATCGGGAAAATATTTTTAGAAAATTAAGTTACCTTATTATGATACTTTTCATTCTGGAATCTCTGTCTGCTGGAATTTATTTTATCGTACTTCAGCAGCCTTATGAATATATCCTTTCTTTTGCCGGAATTCTTTTTTTGGTCCTTCCATTTCTTTTGTACCGTTTACTTCATATGCGTCCGGTTTATCAATTTAATGTTATGGTTTATATTTTTGTTTTTATTGCGTATACATTGGGACTTATTTTCCATTGGTATAGCAAAGTTCCTTATTACGATAAATTTGCCCATACACTTTCCGGAGTTTTTGTCACGCCGATTGCTATGGGGTTTTTCTATGTTTTGAAGCCTGTTAGAAAGATTGAGCCTCAGGACTTCCCGACACTTCCTGTATTTTCTCTGGCTCTATCAATTTCTGTGGCCGAAATATGGGAGTTCAGCGAATATTTTATTTCTTTTATTTTTTTAACTGACCCTCAGAATGTTGTAGCCACAGGGGTCAATGACACAATGCAGGATATGCTTGTCTGTACACTAGGCTCTGTTTTAGTGATGATTCCTTTATATTTCTATTTTAAAAAAGGGAAAAAAGATTTTATTATGGGAACTTTTGAAACTTTTTTTACCCACTTAACAGAACAAAATAAGGATAAATAATTTGCTGTCGTTCATACTATTCTTGAGGTGAGATTATGGACGACCTTCCAAGAGCTCTCGAATCTGCACTAGTGCATGACAAAAAGGCTATGGAATATTTCTCTTTATTAGAAGATCAGGAGCAACAGCATATTATTACGCAAGCATCTTCGTTTGGCACCAGAAAGGAAATGAGAAATTTTATTAGAAATCTTGGGCGAAACTTTTCCGGACAAATCTAAAATCATGCAGAGAATCCCCCCTGATTTACCAGTTATTTTCGCATAGAACACGGTAATGATATATGCGGGGGTGATCATAATGTATGAAGATGATACTTTAAACATGGGAATCCCGTGGATATTTGGATATTTTAACTCCCGCGATTACTATGATTCTCTTTCCGATGAGGTAAAACAGGCAATTAATGAACATGCAGATGAGATTCATTCGGAAGAGGAATTACACGCATACGCAGAATATATGTCTAAGAAAAAATAATTAATAAAGTCAGGACCCCCGGCAAAGCCGGGGGCTTGAGTAAGCCCTAGAAGGGCATAATGCGGACAACGCCCCTCAAGGGGCCCCGAATGGGTCGGCCAACTGCATTGCTGACTCATGGCGGCCCCTTAAGG
>CALWKP010000066.1 GCA_944381295.1 uncultured Clostridia bacterium
CTTGCATGTGACGTAACGTCATGAAGTATAATGAATGACAAACAAAGAAAAACGTGTTGTTGGAACAGGAGGAACGCATGGAACAGTATCGAGCGATACCGCCGGGGTATTGGACAGTTGGAGAAGTGGCAAAAAAGATGGGGATTACTGTCCGGACCTTACAATATTACGATCAGGAAAAATTACTTTGCCCATCGGCGGTGAGCGAAGGGGGACGCAGGCTGTACACCGATAAAGACTTTGTAAAGCTTCATCAGATTTTGTCGTTAAAATCCCTTGGGTTTTCGCTGGATGATATCAAGAAACGTTTGATGCCGCTGGATACCCCAGAAGAAGTAGCTCAGGTGCTGGAAGACCAGGCAATGGAAATCCGGCAGAAGATAAAAGCGTTATCAGAATCCCAGAAGGAAATAGAGATGCTGCGGGAAGAGGTGCTGCGTATGCAGTCGGTGAACTTCAAAAAATACGCAGACATTATTGTAAATCTTCAAATGAAAAATGAATTTTATTGGCTGATCAAATATTTTGATGACCAGATGATGGATTATATTCGGAAGCGTTTTGATAAAGAGAGCGGTCAGCGGTTTATGAAGCAATTTAATGATCTGAGTGATAAAATTTTACAGTTTCAGAAGGAAGGAATCCCTCCGGAAAGCAGTACGGCGCAGGAACTTGCAGGGGCGTTTTGGGAAATGGTCATGGACTTTACAAACGGGGACCAGAGCATGCTGCCGAAGCTTATGGAAATAGGAGGAATGGAAAAAGGGGACGAAAGCTGGAAAGAAAAGCAAGAAGCAGTAAATTCTTATATTGGGAAAGCATTGGAAATTTATTTTCAGAAAATGGGTATCAACCCTTTTGGAGAGGAAAAGCCATGAATAGTGCAATACAGGTGAATGGTTTAGAAAAGAAATACGGAGCGCATATCGTGTTGAAAGGGATTCATTTTACAGTGGAAAAGGGGGAAATTTTTGCACTGCTAGGCGTTAATGGAGCAGGCAAAACAACAACTCTGGAATGTATGGAAGGCTTACGGGGATACGATGCGGGGAGCATTTTGATTGATGGAACACTCGGAGCACAATTGCAGTCGGCATCGCTTCCGGCACATATGAGACCTTTGGAAGCTATCCGACTGTTCGAGAAATACAAAAGGACAAAACTGCAAAAATCGGTGTTGGAAAATCTGGGGATTCCAGAATTGGCCAAAAAGCAATATGGAGAACTGTCCACAGGACAAAAACGCCGGGTACATCTTGCTCTGGCGTTGACAGGAAATCCGGATATTTTAATTTTGGACGAGCCAACGTCAGGATTGGATATCAATGGAAGACAAAATCTTCACGAACAAATCAGGAAGTTAAAAAAAGAAGGCAAGACGGTTGTCCTGGCAAGTCATGATATGGCAGAAGTGGAAGAGCTTTGTGATAGGATTGCGATTTTACACGGTGGAAAAATTGTTTTTGTGGGGACCGTGGAAGAACTGGCAAAAAAAGTAGGAAAACGGTATCTTGTACAGGTGAAGACAACTGCTGGTAAACAAAGTGTAGCGACAGGCGATATTGGGGAAACCCTGCTGGTACTGCTGGAAGATTTCAAACGGAAACAGCTTCCGATTCTGGATATTCGGGTAGATCGAGGAACATTGGAACAACATTTTATGAAGATTGCGAAAGGGGAAGGAGAATGAGTGCGTTTTTGTATGCAGTAGCCCTGCAATGGAGATTGGACATACGCAGCAAAACATTGCTCATCACTTGTTATTTGGTGCCATTGTTGTTTTTTGCGATTATGGGAGGAATTTTTACCGCAATCACACCAGAAACGAAAGATTCCCTGATTGCATCGATGACAGTAATGGGGATTTCTATGGGTGCAATGATCGGTCTGCCTCCTTCTTTGGCAGAACTGTATGGCAGCGATATCAAAAAAGCTTATCAAGCCAATGGAATACCCATAGGACTGGGGATAACGGCAATATTCCTGTCGGCATGGATCCATTTGTTTTTGATGAGTGTGATCATCTATCTTATTGCTCCCGTGGCGTTTGATGCCTTGCTTCCGGTACATTCTTTGCGCTATTTTGGATCTCTGGCACTGTTTTTGACCGTTTCATTAAGTGTTGGTGGCGTGTTGGGACTTTCTGTGAAAAATCAGGCAAAGCTTACTATGGTGTCGCAGCTTGTTTTCCTGCCATCGATCATGCTGTCGGGAATTTTGTTCCCTGTGGGATTACTTCCGGATGCGTTGAAATTTTTGGGGAAGATTTTTCCGGCATCCTGGGGATATCGGTTGATGCTTGGGGATGGTTCGAATTTTCTCAATATCTTGCCGCTGCTGGTGATCTTTTTCGCAGCGGGAATGATTTGTGTGGCTTTGCTGAGGAGGAGAAAAGTTTAAAACAGGGCCGGAAACATCGATCATTGGATAGAGGAGATTTTAGGTAGGCACAGCCCGATAGGATGGTCATTACGATTCCTGGATAAACTTTCAGAGGTATTGCCGTTTTGGGGATTAGTTGATAGAATAAAGAAAACGGGAAAAGGAAGGAATTTTATGGGAATCATATATGATCCGGCCAGCCGGCAGTTTCATTTGTTCAATCAGGAGATCAGCTATGTGTTCCGGATTATGGAGAACGAGCAGCTGGAACATTTATATTATGGAAAAAGAATAACACCTTATCAGGACCTTTCGTATTTATCCGAACGCGGACATAGGGATATGCAGGTATGTCCGATCAAAGGGAACCCATATTTTTCTCTGGAACATATCCGCCAGGAATACCCTGCTTTTGGGACTGGGGATATGCGTTATCCTGGCTATGAGATTGAAGCGGAGGACGGGAACCGGACCGTTCGTTTTGTTTACCAGTCCCACGAAATTTATTCCGGCAAAAAACCGATAACGGGGTTGCCATCTACCTATGTGGAATCTCCGGAAGAAGCGCAGAGTATTGAGATCACACTCTGGGAACCGGATAGGAAGTTGGAAATGAAGCTTTTTTATACGGTGTATGAATGTCTGCCGGTGATTGCCAGACATGTGGAATTTACCAATCTGGGAGAACAATCTGCTACGTTGGAAACGGCAATGAGTTTGACTCTGGATATGCCGGATAAAGATTACGAAATGATGGAACTAGTGGGGACCTGGGGACGGGAACGTCATATCAGGAAGAGGAAGCTTGAGGTTGGGGTACAATCGATACATAGCTTGCGGGGACATAGCAGCCATCAATATAATCCGTTTCTTGCGTTATTGAGACCAAATGCCACAGAAACAAGCGGGGAAGTTATTGGTGTCAGCCTGATTTACAGCGGGGATTTTTTGGCGCAGGCGGAAGTCGATAATTTTGATGTGACCAGAATTACGATTGGGATCCATCCGCAGGAATTTCGGTGGAAAATGTCTCCGGGAGAGACTTTTGCAACACCGGAAGCGGTATTGGTTTATTCAGATGCCGGATGCAACCAGATGAGCCAGGCCTTCCATCAGTTATATCAAAAACGGCTGGTGAGAGGTGTCTGGAGGGATCAGGTACGCCCGATCTTAATCAACAACTGGGAAGCAACCTATTTTGATTTCCATGAAGAAAAACTGCTGCAAATCGCCCGGAAAGCAAAAGAAATCGGCATCGAATTGTTTGTGCTGGATGACGGCTGGTTTGGAAAACGCAACGATAGCCGGTCATCCTTGGGCGACTGGTATCCGAATTTGGAAAAACTGCCGCAGGGGATTGTAGGGATCTCGGAAAAAATCCATGCAATGGGAATGAAATTTGGACTTTGGTTCGAACCGGAAATGGTGAACGAAAACAGCGACCTCTACCGGGCGCATCCGGATTGGGTGCTTGGCGACTATACCAAGAGCTTAGGGGCAGGAAGAGACCAATACGTCCTCGATTTTTCGAGAAAAGAGGTCGTAGACTATCTGTACCAGAAGATGTATGAGATTTTGTCGTCCGCAAAGATCGATTATATCAAATGGGATTGTAACCGATCGTTTAGTGATGTGTTTTCCAACGCCAAATCCCCGGAGGAACAGGGAAAGGTGAGGCATCAGTTCATTTTAGGGGTCTATGACCTGTATGAACGTCTGAGGGAGGCGTTTCCGGAGATCTTGTTTGAATCCTGTGCCAGCGGCGGGGCAAGATTTGACCCCGGAATGTTGTATTATGCCCCGCAGGCGTGGGTGTCGGATGATACAGATGCGGTGGAACGCATCAAGATCCAGTACGGGACAAGTATGGTCTATCCAGTAAGCAGCATGGGGAGCCATGTGTCCAAAGTACCGAACGAGCAGGTGTTCCGCAATACTTCCTTGCATACCAGAGCAGCTGTAGCGTATTTTGGAACATTTGGGTATGAATTGGATCTAACACAGCTGGAGTCATCTGAACTGGAGGAAATGAAAAGACAGATTGTGTTAATGAAAGAAAAAAGAAATTTATTCCAATATGGAAAATTTTATCGTTTGCGCGACCCGTTTGAGGGGGATAAGAATACGGCAGCCTGGATGGCTGTCTCCGAGGACCAAACAGAAGCAATTGTGGCCTACTACCGCATCATGCAGCCGATTGAATGGAGATATGAACGGCTTCCCTTGTTAGGGCTGAAAACAGAGGCATGTTATTGCATTGAAGAATGGGAAAGGGATGCAGATCAAGAACAAGATGGAATCCGCAGCGGCTCAGAATTGGAACAAATCGGCCTTATTTTATCGGATTGGGCCTCAGGGAAAAAGGCGATTGCCAGGGAACTACAAGGGGACTATATGGCACGTTTGTTTTTTCTGAAAGAAGTTTCAGAGAGGAAATAAACGGAAAAATTGTGTAACCAAATAGAGAATAAATAAAGTGCTTTTACACAAAAACGCGCTCATAACACTTGTTGTTTTAGATGGAATATGGTATTCTAGGCTAGGAGACAACAGATTGGCATAAGAGCCTTTTTGTATGGAATTACTTTGGGAAGGAGAATGATTATGGAAAATTCGTTGTTGTACATGAAATACCGGGAATTGGATCGGGACTGTGCATTGCTGCATTATCGTCTGCACAATGGGAAACCTTATGACAAAGAGCTTTTTATACCAACAAAAGAAGCTTTGGAAACGGCAAGGAAAGAATGGGAAAGCTTGAAAAGGCGAGTGGATGCCCTGGAAGAACCGGATGGAGTGTTTGCACTGGTAAAGGGGCATTTGAAGGATTTTTTGGATTCTCTGGAATTTTCCCTGCGTGACGTGGAGAAGCGTCCGGAGGGATTGCTGATGGGGTTCTTGTACGAACTGCAAGGGGTTGTGCGGTGCGACCGCAGACCGGATGAGGAAAGATGCGCGCATCTGGTGAGAAAACTGGAACACCTTCGGGCCAACCAGGATACGCTGATAGAACTGATGAAGGCGAAGGATTCTGAAAAAGAACGTTCAGATTTATCTCGTGCGCTGCAAAAATCCAAGCTGGATATGGAACGGGAAATCCGGCAGTTACCTGCTTATTTCCCAACGTTTACAGAGGAACAGTCCGACAGGCTTCGCACAGCAATGGAAGGGTTCTGTACGCAGCTTGAGGAGAGTGCGGCAGGCCTTGGAGCAAAAGAGATCCCGTCAGAAGAGCTTTTGAAGGACGATTTGAGCAAGACGGTCAAAATGGATCCGGAGGCCTATCGCAGTTTGCTGAAAAACCGTATGGGCGTGTCGCTGGATGAGCTGCTCGAGTGGCATCAGGCAGAAATGGACAAAACACGCGCGGCAGTATTTGAGAGCGTGGAAAAATTGGATCTTCCTGAGGGAACGCCTGCAACGATGGAAGAGATCAGCGAGATGCTGTTCCGTCACGCAGGGCCGGCGAAAAGTGCGGAAGAAATGTTTGAACGTGCCAACGCGTATTTGAAGCGTACCCGTGCGGTTGCGCACGAGTATGTCCGGCTGCCGGAGGATGAAATGTGCGTCTGTGTCCCTCTGCCGGACTGCTATAAGGATTCCTATCCCTGGGGCGGCTATGAAGGCGGAGATTTTTCCGTACCGCCGTACCGCGGGCAGATGTTCCTGAACCAATACAACTACCAGAATATCAGTGACGGCTGGATTAAAATGAATACCATGCATGAAGCATACCCGGGACATCATGTGCAGTATGTCCGTGCCGTGACGGATACTACGCCGGAAACCGTGAAGATCGGTGCAAAACAGATCCCGATCCTGGAGGGGATCTGCCTGCGTACAGAACAGGCGTTCAAGTTCATTTTTGCGGAAGACCCGTTCTTCCCGCCGTTTGTGGCGTTCCGCAGGCATCACACGTCCGTGAGGATCTATGTGGACCTGATGCTGTTCTATTTTGGCGCCACCTTGGAAGAGGCGGTGCAGATTTACGAACGGGAAATGGGCTTCGACCGCGTAACGGCACGTGCCCAGGTGCGTGCGCATCAGAATTCACCGGGATATTTTACCTGTTATTATTATGGCATGAAAAAGCTCTGTGACTGGGAGCAGAAATACGGCTACAATAAATGGGATTATACGGAATTGTTGTTCTCCGCAGGGTATATCAGCATGGAAAGCCTGGAACGCCTGGTACAGCTTCCGGCAAGCGACAGGGAGAGATATTATAAGGATTTCTCCAGCCTGCTTCCGGTAAACGGCCGGACTGGGGCTTAAATTCCGTTAGAAAAGAGTCCCCCAAAGGCACAGCTAGGGCCTTTGGGGGACTCTTGGCATCAGAGCCACTTGCCTTATGAAAAAGGCAAAGTGAAAATTTTTCAGTCACGGGTAACCGGAGAAGATCGGAGGCGGTC
>CALWKP010000067.1 GCA_944381295.1 uncultured Clostridia bacterium
CACGGTACGGCCTTGGGAATCTGTAATACGACCGTCATCCAACACTTGCAGCAAAACATTAAAGACATCTGGATGTGCTTTTTCCACTTCGTCAAACAATACTACGGAATACGGATGCCTGCGCACCGCTTCTGTAAGCTGTCCGCCTTCTTCATAGCCAACATATCCCGGAGGTGCCCCAATCAGACGAGAGACTGAATACTTTTCCATATATTCCGTCATGTCGATTCGGACCATATTCTTTTCATCATCAAACAACGCTTGTGCCAAAGCTTTGGCAAGTTCTGTTTTGCCAACACCAGTAGGCCCAAGGAACAGGAAGGAACCAATCGGCCTGTTAGGATCTTGGATTCCTGCACGGGACCGCAGAATAGCCTCTGTAACTTTTTCAACTGCTTCATCCTGACCAATAACCCGCTGATGCAGGATATCTTCCAAACGCAGCAGCTTTTCACGTTCCCCTTCCATCAGACGCGATACCGGAATTCCCGTCCAACGCCCTACGATACGCGCGATTTCTTCTTCGGTAACGCGATCTCGCAGCAGGGAGTTTTTCCCTTGACTTTCTTCGGCAATCCTTTCTTCTTCTTCCAACTGTCTTGTCAGTTCGGGCAGTTTCCCATATTTGTATTCCGCCGCTTTATTCAGGTCATATTCCCTCTCTGCGTGTTCAATTGCCGCATTGACCTGTTCGATCTCTTCACGCAGTTTTTGTACTTTTCCAATCGCCTGCTTTTCATTTTCCCATTTTGCTTTCATTTCTTTGAACTGCGCACGCTGGTCGGCAAGTTCTTTCTGGATCTCTTTCAAATGTTCCTGAGAAAGCTGGTCGGTTTCTTTCTTCAACGCTGCTTCTTCAATCTCATGCTGCATGATCTTTCTCGAAATCTCATCCAATTCTGTTGGCATCGAATCGATTTCGGTACGCACCATCGCACATGCTTCATCTACCAGGTCAATTGCCTTATCCGGCAGGAACCTGTCAGAAATGTACCGGTTCGACAGTACCGCTGCGGCAATCAGCGCCTGATCCTGAATTTTTACACCATGGAATACTTCATAGCGTTCTTTTAATCCACGAAGGATGGCGATGGTATCCTCTACGCTCGGCTCTTCCACCATCACCGGCTGGAACCGGCGTTCCAGGGCCGGATCCTTTTCAATATACTGGTGATATTCGTCTAAGGTTGTTGCGCCGATACAATGCAGCTCGCCTCTTGCAAGCAGCGGCTTGAGAAGGTTCCCTGCATCCATGGAACCTTCTGTTTTCCCTGCACCAACAATTGTATGCAGTTCATCAATGAATAGGATAATCCGTCCTTCACTCTTTTTGACTTCGTTTAACACCGCTTTCAAACGCTCTTCAAATTCTCCGCGGAATTTTGCACCTGCGATCAGTGCGCCCATATCCAGCGAGAAAATCCGGCGTTCCTTCAAATTGTTCGGGACATCTCCCCGCACAATCCGAATTGCCAATCCTTCTGCGATAGCGGTTTTGCCTACACCTGGTTCCCCGATCAGCACCGGATTGTTTTTGGTTTTCCTCGAAAGGATCCGGATAACGTTCCGGATTTCCGAATCTCTGCCAATTACCGGGTCCAGTTTTTGGTTTTTCGCAAGCTCTACCAGGTCCTGTCCGTATTTTTTCAGGGCATCGTAAGTTTCTTCCGGGGTATCGCTCGTTACACGGGTATTCCCACGCACTGTGGACAAGGCGCTCAAAAACCGGTCGCTGTCAATAGAAAACCTCTGCCATACCTCACGCAGGGCACGGTTTGGTTTATTAATCAGCGCAAGCATGAGATGTTCCACCGAAACATATTCATCTTTCATGCGTTCCGCTTCTTTTTCCGCTTCGGTCAGCGCTGTATCCACATCCTGAGAGACATAAATTTTTCCTGCCTCCCTGCCCGGACCGGTCACTCCAGGCAGCTTTAATACTTGTTCCCGTACCGCCCGCAGTACCGCACCTGCATCGGCGCCCATTTTTTTCAGAAGTTGCGGAATCAATCCGTTTTCCTGGGCTAGCAATGCGCTTGCCAAATGCTCTTGTTCAATCTGCATATGATTGTTTTCTATTGCCAGATTTTGCGCATTTTGGATTGCTTCCAAAGATTTTTGTGTAAATTTTTGTGCATTCATTTTTTTCGCCTTCTTTTATCAAAAACCATTTACCTTTTATGGATTTCTTTTGATTTTATTATAGGCGTCATTTATGAAATTATTGTTAATTTCCGTATTTTCTCATAAAATTCTCTTATTGGTGAATTTACTCTTTTCCTGCTGTGTGATATATTGAAACTAGACCGTTCAGGAGGTGGCGCAATGGAATCTTTTGTCAAAACCCTGAAAAAACTCTTCCCTTATAATATCCTTTATGCTCTTTTGTTTTTTTCCCTGCCGCTTCTCATCTCCAATATTTCTGACGAACAGGTAGTTTCTTCCCTGTTGTTATTTGCTTTTTTAAAGGTTTTTCCTTTTATTTCTCTTTTCTGTGGTATTTTTTTTGGCCTACGTCACGGTTTCAGATGGGGGCTCCCCATCTCTGCGGGAACCTGGACGTTTTTATTCTGGCTTTTATTCCTTGCGGACATTTCTTTTTTATGGATGATTGTAATCTATGCCGGAAGTGCCGCACTTGGTTGCTGGTGCGGGTCCGCCTGGAAACAGCACCGTGATGAAATGTATCTGTGACCGACTGGAATGCCACAAAAAGCCACGGCCTGTGGGACCTTCTTAAAGAAGATCCCACAGGCCGTTTTCTATCCTATACTGTTTTTGTAACCCACACAAATCCTGCCTTTTCAAACTTGCTCCTTCCATCACCCCTTTTTTATCAAAGGGCTCTTTCTTCTTTCAAATCATAAAAAATTTGATGAAAATCTAAAAATTCCTTAAAACTTTACTTCCAAAGAATAGCCTTTCGGGGACAAGCTTCCAGTCTTTTTTGACATCCTTTGACGCGATTTTAGAAAATCTTTAAAAAAAATCGGGCGGTTTTATGTTATAATGAAAATACAAAATTTTCCGCTGTGTTGGATTCGGGCGTATCCACAGAGCAAATATAGATTTTTTCAGTTTTAAAAATCAGTTCTCCGGCGGTCGGCTGTGCCGGGGACGGAAATATGCAAGGGGTGTTTTTTTTGGAAAATAATCAAATCTTGTCCTTTGAACGCAATCGTTATTATATTGGCAAGCTTTTGACTTCTACTGATTTTCAGGCGGAACAATCCTATTTTAATCAAAAACGTCATTTTCTGAATCGTATGCTCTATGGCGAAGGGATCGTCTGTGGGCTCGGCGTATATAATTTAGACGACCAATCCATTATGGTCGATTCCGGTGTCGCACTCGACGGGCTTGGCCGTGAAATCGTTGTGGACAGCTCGGTGATGCGCAAGCTTTCTGCGATCGATGGCTTTGAATCACTGAACGGTAATCACGCCCTTTTAT
>CALWKP010000068.1 GCA_944381295.1 uncultured Clostridia bacterium
CGACCAGCGGTACCGGCAGCGAAGTCACCCCAACTGCCGTCATCACCGATCCCGATGGCAAAAAACGTGGGATCAGCCATCCGGATCTGTATGCTGACATTTCTTTTGCCGACCCGAAATATACTTACAGTTTGCCACGGTCTGTCACCATCTCTACCGGGCTCGACGCACTGGCCCACGCTTCGGAAAGCTTCTTGTCCCCGCTCTGCGACAGTGTATCGTCTGCTTTTGCCGTCCAGGCCATCCCTGTATTGAGCCGGCATCTCTATGCGCTGTCCCGTGGCGATGACCTTACATCACAGATGCATGCGGAATTATATGATGCTTCCTTATGGGCAGGGCTCATGCTCAACGCAGTAGGCACCGCTTATCCTCACCCATTTGGATATGTCCTTACGGAGGATTTCGGGATTCCTCATGGCCGCGCCTGCACGACCTTCCTACCATCCCTATTCACCTTGGCGGAGAAGCACACACCTGAGCGTGCTCAGCAATATCTTTCTTTGACCAGATGTTCCAAAGAACAATTTTTGAGCATGCTCGACATTCTAAATGACGTTTCTCACATTCACATGACAGAAGCTCAAATTCAAAAATACCTCCCTCGTTTTGAAGGGTTAAAACATTACCGCAATGTTCCTGGAGGATTCTCTGTCCAGGATGCCGAAGCATTGTTCCGTGGGATGTTCCTATGACCGCGCCGCTCTATGAAGCGCTTTTGCGCCATCAATCTCTGGGACGGTCGTCTTTTCACACACCTGGTCACAAATCAGCTCCGGACGTATTCCCCGATGGACTTCTTTCTTTAGATTACACGGAATTGCCGGATACAGACAGTCTTTATGAGGCCAGCGGTGTAATCTTACGTGCCGAAGAACTGGCAGCCCGCTTGTATGGCGCGGCGCGCACGCTGTTTTCAGCGTGCGGATGCACGTTGTGCATTCAGGCGATGCTCCGCATCGCCGCGCCGCGCCCCGGCAGCAAGGTGATTTGCGGAAGGATCATCCACCGCAGCGCTGTCAACACCATGGCCCTGCTCGGCCTCGAACCTGTGTGGATATCCCCCCGCCAAGACGCGGGTCCTTTCCTCCCCGGACGCATTTCTGCGGAAGATATCCGCCATGCCCTCCAACAAAATCCTGATGCCTCCTGTGTCTATCTCACCAGCCCGGACTACTATGGCGTGCTCAGCGATATCCCCGCCATTGCAAAGGAATGCCGCGCTGCAAGTGTCCCGCTCCTTATTGATAATGCGCATGGCTCCCATCTCCGGTTTACCCGCACGGACCTGCATCCCTTAACTCTTGGAGCAACCATGACTGCGTGTTCCGCCCACAAAACACTTCCCGTCCTGACCGGAGGAGCTTGGCTCCATATTTCTGACCCGCAATTCGCATCCTCTGCAAAATCTGCTATGGCCTTATTTGGTTCCACCAGTCCGTCTTATCCGATCATGGCGTCGTTGGACCTCGCCCGGGAATGGTTGGAAGCCCATGGCAAAGAAGCATTTGGCCAGTTACAAGATCAGGTTGCAGCACTGCGCATGCTTGCGGAAAAACAGGGGATCCCATCGCCGGAAGGTTTCTGCGATCCCGTCCGCTTATCCCTTTGCACCGCAGCTGTTGGAATGACCGGTATTGCCGCCGCGGATCACTTTCGCAATCACGGCATAGAACCAGAGTATGCTGACGGAGCATATTTGGTGTTGCTGCCGTCCCCTTTTCATTCTCCAAAAGATTTTGACCGGCTTCGTGAGGCGATCCTTACCCTCCCGAAAGGTCCGGGGCTAGTTCGGCATCCGGCTCTTCCCCCATTGCCGCCTGTTGCCGTCACCCCTCGGGAGGCTCTTTTCGGGGATTCGGAAGAGATCCCTTTGTCCTCTGCTTGCGGTCGAATCGCCACAGAAGCTGCCTGTCCATGTCCGCCAGGTATCCCAATCGTCATGCCGGGCGAAAAAATCACACCGGATTGCATAGAGTTTTTATCAGGGTATGGCTTTTTTACAATAAAAGTGCTAAAATAATAGTATCAGTAATACTGATTTTAAAAAACGCAATATCGTTTTAAATATGGAGGGATACTTATGAAGTTAGTTTTCGCAATCGTCAGCAATGATGACAGCTCCGCAGTTTCTTCCGCAATGACCAAAAAGGGATACTCCATCACGAAATTAGCGACCACCGGCGGATTCCTGAAGGCCGGGAATACAACCTTTATCGTGGGCGTCGATGACGAGAAGGTTGACGATGTCATTAGTATCATTGCCGCCAATAGCAGCCGTCGTTCCCAGTTGATTCCGGGTACTATGGATGTTGGAATGTATTCTTCGTTCCCGGTAGAGGTCACGGTGGGCGGTGCAACGATCTTTGTTCTGAACGTTGACCGTTTTGAAAAGGTATGATGCAGTTTTCTAATTTCGCAGGAAATCAACAGGTCATTCAGGCGTTGTCGAGTGCTGTGGAAGAAGACCGCCTGCCTCATGCAATAATTTTAGAAGGCCCGGAGGGGTGCGGAAAACGCACCCTTGCCGGAATCCTTGCCGCAGCAGCGGTATGCAGCGGAACACCAAAGCCCTGCGGGGCATGCTCTCACTGTGTCAAAGCACAGGCAGGATCACATCCGGATATTTTTGTTGCGAGCGGCGGGACTGCTGCCCGCTCTTTTCATGTGGAAACCATCCGCTTTCTGCGCAGCGATGCCTATATCCGTCCCAATGAAGCATCCCACAAGGTCTATCTGCTGTTCCGTGCGGAAAGCATGTCTGAGCAGGCTCAGAATGCGCTGCTCAAGATTTTGGAGGAACCCCCGCCGCATGTCATCTTTATTCTTACCTGTGTGTCCGCGTCTGCTCTTTTGTCCACGATTCGTTCCAGGGCCCGTATTTTTTCTCTGGCCCCGCCGTCTCCGGAAGAAGCTTTGCGCGTGCTGCGGGGAAAACTACCAGATGTTTCTGAAGAGTCCCTGTGTGCAGCTGTGGAAGAATGGGGCGGAAACATCGGCAGGATTTTGGATTCTGTTGGGAATTCCCGGGCCCAGGAAGCTGCGGAGCTTGCTCCTCAGATTTTGCAAGCAGCAATTTTGCGGGAAGAATTTCCACTCCTTCGTCTGGCAGCGCCTCTGATCCGCGATAAAGACCTTTTTCGGGCAGTCCTGGAACGCTTATCCAATTTGGTGCGGGATGCCTGTGTCATCCGTGCCGGAGGAAAAGCCTTATTCCCTCACGCAGCGGTCGAGGAATTCAGCGCCGCACTCACACGGGAACGTCTGATGGCTGTCTCTTCTCTGGTGGCACAGACCCGGAACAGTCTGGAACGAAATGCAAATGCAGCATTACTGGTAACGACCTTGTGCGCATCATTGCGCTCCGCAGTCGGGCGTTGAACACCGGCTGCTATTTGAAAAGATTTGTATGCAAGATAGTTGGAGGAAACCATGGCCGAAGTAATTGGCGTAAGATTTAAAAATGTTGGAAAAGTTTATTATTTTGACCCAGGAGGGGTCAAAATAAAAAAAGGAAGCATGGTGGTCGTCGAGACCTCTCGGGGTGTGGAATGCGGTGAAGTTGCGATGGAAAACCGTGAAGTAGAGGATTCCTCAATCGTCCAGCCCCTGAAAAAAATGATTCGCCCTGCAACGAACGAGGATTTGAAAAAGCTTGCGGAAAATCGAATCCGCGAAAAAAGTGCTTTTGAAATCTGTAACAAGAAAATTGCCGCCCATAAGCTTGAAATGAAACTGGTGGACGTAGAGTATACGTTTGATAACAGCAAGATCCTGTTTTATTTTACGGCTGACGGAAGGGTAGATTTCCGGGAACTCGTCAAAGATCTGGCATCTGTATTCCGCACGCGCATTGAATTGCGTCAAATTGGAGTCCGCGATGAAGCAAAAATGTTAGGCGGCTTGGGGATCTGCGGAAGACCGTTTTGCTGTTCCACCTTTTTGGGAGGGTTCCAACCGGTATCCATTAAAATGGCAAAAGAACAAAGTCTTTCGCTGAATCCGGTAAAAATTTCGGGAGCATGCGGACGGTTGATGTGCTGCCTGAAATATGAGCAGGAAGCCTATCTGGATCTACTGCGCACTACGCCCAAAGTCAACGCAATTGTCTCCACGCCGGACGGCCGCGGTGTCGTCGTGGACCAGAATCTGTTGACAGGAACGCTGAAAGTCCGGTTGGACAAGGCTGCCGATGCAGCTCCGAGCAGCTATCATGTCAGCGAAGTGAAAATTTTACGCGACGGCCGGATCAAGGTGGACAAATCGGAGCTGGAACAGCTGAAAGCTTTAGAAAAAGACTAGTCTCTGCGAAAGTCTGTTTTTGGCTTTTTGGAGCTTTTTGGAAAGCTTGTTCGGAAAAATCCGCCAAGCTTGTCCTGACAGCAAAAAATTAGTTGCATTTCTAAAAAACTATGATACAATAGGAATGTAATATCTATGTTGGAGGTGTATCAAACATGGCATATGTAATCAGCGATGAATGTATTTCTTGCGGTGCATGCGCAGGGGAATGCCCGGTAGAGGCGATCTCTGAAGGCGACGGCAAGTATGTGATCAATGCAGATCTCTGCACAGAGTGCGGTTCTTGCGCAAGCGTTTGCCCGGTTGGGGCTCCGACTCAGGGCTAATCTGCGAAAACATTAGCGTTCGTTTAAGGCGGGGCGTTAGCGCTCCGCCTTAAATTTTTTGAAAAATCTGCCGGATTTCCGGCTTTCCGGAAAGGAGGATGCGCCTTTGCTGCTCGAAGGCGAACATCTGGAACCACTATCCCGGTCGATATCAGTGATTGTCAGCCGGGAACATCATTTCACCACGGATACGATCCTGCTTGCGGCATTTTCCATGCCAAAATCCGGGGACCGCTGTGCGGATTTTGGCTCAGGCTGCGGGACGATCCCATTTTTATGGTGCTCACGCGCGAATCCCCAAAAAGTGTACGCGGTAGAACTCCAGGATTCCGCCTGTTCTATGGCAAAGCGTTCGGTCGTCCTGAACGGATGGGAACAACGTATAGAAGTCTGCCATCAGGACCTGCGTGAATTTGCAGAACAGAAAGGATTAGAATTGGATGTTGTCGCATGCAATCCCCCTTATAAAGCAGATGGAGCCGGGCTGCAAAATCCGGAAGAAGCGAAACGTCTGGCTCGCCATGAATGTTCGTGCACTTTGGAAGAGATCATTGCAGCGGCGGCACGAGTTCTGCGGTGGGGCGGAAAGTTTTTTCTCTGTCAGCGTCCGGAACGCCTTTGTGATGTGATGTTAGCCATGCGCAATCATGGACTGGAACCCAAACGCCTGCAATGCGTACATCCCAGGGAACACACAGAACCGAATCTGTTCCTGATCGAAGGACGGCGCGGCGGAAAGCCCGGCATGCGCATCGAGCCGCCGTTATTGCTGGAAGAAGGCGGGAAACTTTCCCAAAGAATGGCAGAAATTTACGGTGATTACAAGGAGGGGCACTTATGAGTGGGACGTTATGGGTGGTAGGGACCCCCATTGGAAACCTCTCAGATTTTTCTCCACGTGCCGCAGAAACCCTGGAACAAGCGGACTTTATCGCAGCAGAAGACACCCGGGTAACAGCCAAGCTGCTGAATCACCTAGGGATTCACAAACCGATGGTGAGTTACTTTGAGCACAACAAACGGGAACGTGGCGAAGTGATCTGCGCAAGGATTCTGGGCGGGGAAAACTGTGCCCTGGTTTCTGATGCGGGGATGCCGGCGATCTCGGATCCAGGGGAACAATTGGTTGCGCAATGTGCCGAACTGGGGATCCCAGTGATCTGTGTGCCGGGGCCAAGTGCAGCGATCACAGCATTGGCGATTTCCGGATTACCTACCGGCCGGTTTACGTTTGAAGGGTTTCTGAGCATGAACAAAAAGAACCGCCGGGAACATCTGGAAGAATTACGTTGCGAACACCGCACCATGATTTTTTACGAAGCGCCGCACAAGCTTGCCCAGACGCTGAAAGATCTTCTGGATACATTCGGAGAACAGCGGCGCATTGCCTTAGCGCGTGAATTGACAAAGCTTTATGAAGAAGTGTGGCGGACTACCCTGCGGGAAGCAGAGGAGCGTTATCGGGATGGCAGTGCGCGCGGGGAATTTGTCCTGGTGGTAGAAGGCGCCCCGGAGGAAAAAAATGTTCCTGCAATCACCTTAGAGGAAGCCGTACAAATTGCCCGGGACCTGATGGCAGAAGGGATTCCGGCATCGTTAGCAGCGAAAAAGGCCGCCCAGGAAAGCGGGCTGAAAAAGGGAGATATTTACCGTTTTATTTCCCGCTCCGACTGATCTTCCATTCCTTGTAACATCCTACTGATTTTGGATAGAAGTTGTACCACAAAGACTGTTACCGTTATAGAGCTATGGCCCCCATCTAAGCAGGGGCTTCCTAGCAGCAATCTCTCAAGAGGCACTGGATATTCTGCCGCCTGCATCACCCGTCCCACCGCCCGGAAACGGACAACACTTCTTCCCATTTATTTTTCTTCTTTGTTTTTCGCAACAGCTCGCTTCACTTGAAGCTGGAAGCGGAAGCTTTTTTACTCTCCCCGGCCAAACCGGAGTTGTCTTTCCGCTTAAGCACACAAAACAAAAAAACGATCGCCTTATCATCGACATAGGCTGATCGTTTTTATCTTCCTCTAAAAGAATCCTGCACACCTCCTAACCCCGAATCCAAATGGGAGCCGAACCGGGTCCATTGGGAA
>CALWKP010000069.1 GCA_944381295.1 uncultured Clostridia bacterium
CCTTTTTACACTCTTCGATCAGGAACTCCTTTTTAATGCCATAATCGATATGATCCCAGGGAAGAACTTCCTCAAAGCTGCGGCGCCGGTTTGCATAAAACGCAGGGTCAATCCCGCATGCCGCAAATACGCCGCGCCATTGTTCCAGCGAAAAACAATCCGACCATCCATCAAACCGGATCCCTTCCCGATGTGCTTGCAGCAAAACTTGTCCCAGTCTCCTGTCGCCGCGCGCAAACACCGCTTCCAAAAAACTGGTGTCTGCGTCATGCCAATTCGCCGTAATTTTCCGAGTCCTGATGGCGGATACCAGATGTTTCTGCTTTTCATGAAGCTGCTCGATCGTATCCTGCGGTTCCCATTGGAACGGCGTAAATGGCTTTGGCACGAACGACGAGGCGCTCACTGTCACATTCACGCCGCGCCCTTTTTTCCGGGATGGTTCTTCATAGTACACATCCACTACTTTCTGCGCCAATTCCGCAATCCCTGCCACGTCCTCCATTGTTTCTGTCGGCAGGCCGATCATAAAATACAATTTCACGTTGGTCCATCCGCCGTCAAAAGCTGTCCGGACTGTTTCAAGCAAAACGCTTTCTTCCACATTCTTGTTGATAACGTCCCTTAGCCGCTGTGTCCCTGCCTCCGGCGCAAACGTCAATCCGCTGCGCCGTACCGTTTTGATCTTGGAGGTCAACTCTTCCGAAAAACCGTCCACCCGGAGAGACGGCAAGGAAATGCTCACCTTTTCTTCTTTCGACCAGGTCAGCAGCTTGTCCAGGAGTTCATTGATTTTGGAATAATCACTGGTACTCAGCGACGACAGAGAAACTTCATCGTATCCGGTATTTTCGCATAACGCATGGCACTGGCGATCGATCGTTTCCACAGACTTTTCCCGCACAGGCCGGTAGAGAAAGCCTGCCTGACAAAAACGGCATCCACGGATACAGCCACGAAACACTTCGCCAACCGCTCTATTGTGAACGATATCGATGGAAGGCGTCACAAAGCGGTCTGGGAAATAGGACTCGTCCATATTGCGCATCAGACGTTTTTTTACTCGCTCCGGTGCACCATCTTTTGGGGTAACCTCACAGATTGTCCCATCCTCATGATACGACACGTCATACAGCGACGGAACATAGACTCCTTCGATTTGAGCAGCAGCTTTCAGGAATTCTTTTCTGCTTTTTCCGGCAGCACGATATTCCCGATATAAGTCGATTACTTCCAGATCTACTTCTTCCCCTTCCCCAATAAAGAAAAGGTCGATAAAATCCGCCAACGGTTCCGGGTTACAGGCACATGGTCCGCCGGCTACAACAATCGGGTCATTTTCCTCACGTTCCGCCGAAAGCAGTGGTACTCCCGCCAAATCCAGCATATTGAGGACATTGGTATAGCTTAACTCATATTGCAGCGTAAATCCGATAAATTCAAAATCACGGATCGGATCTCCGCTATCCAAGGCAAAAAGCGGAAGATAATGTTCCCGCATCAAGGCTTCCAGATCAATCCAAGGTGCAAAAACACGTTCACACCAGAGATATTCCCGCTCGTTAAAAAGGCTATAAAGGATTTTCATGCCCAAATGGGAC
This sequence comes from uncultured Clostridia bacterium, assembly GCA_944381295.1. Classification (GTDB taxonomy): domain Bacteria; phylum Bacillota; class Clostridia; order Oscillospirales; family Acutalibacteraceae; genus CALWKP01. The sequence continues at coordinate 1,602 of CALWKP010000069.1, forward strand.
ATTCCAACCTCATACACATCCGGAAAACAAAACGCAAACCGGACATCAATCTTCTTTTTATCCTTCACCACAGAATTCAGTTCCCCGCCGGTATAGCGGCCTGGTTTCTGAACCCGAAGCAAAAGCCTTTCCAAAGACTTTGATACCATATCATGACACATCCTAAATTATATTTTGCATACTGAAATACACTTATGATTTTATCGGATATTACTCCACACCTGTGCACCTGCGGTGGGTAAATCGCGCACGGACCCGCGGTCGGCAGGTCGCGCACACGTCGTACCTCCGCCTGGGTAAGCGATGCAATCAGGCTATGTGCCCACGTTTTTGCATCTCTGTGGTTATTGTACCATAAGCCAGCTTTTCAAATCAAGCGAAACCCTTCTCGCTTCTCGACTTCCCGGTTTTAAGATGGTAATTCATTGAACTCCATAAAAAGCTTATATAAACAATTTTCTATTGCAACATCTTTCAGGGATGAGGAATTTCTGATTGCTTTTTAATTTTATTCCCAGGGAAATTAGGGGGATCCATGTGTTCCGTCAGGATTTGTTTTCTATTTCACGCTTTCTCCCCATGCCAAAAATGCCGTCCGGTTCCCTCCGGACGGCATTTGCCTTTTTCTGGGCCTGTAATCCGGCCCGTTATTCCTGCTCCCGATCCTTTTGGATCCTGAACCATTTCCTGAGGAAAAATCCTAAAAACTTCGGGCTTTTCACTACAACGACTTTCATATGGCAGACCTCCTATCAGATGTTCAGCGCCTGCAAAGCGCGATCCCCAACGATAGAATGATTACTGCCATGATGAACATAATCAGTCCCGTTGGGCAGAAGCAGGAGATAACCAATCCCAGTCCAAAGGCAATTGCATACTCGGCTTTACAAAAACCTGGTACCCGCATGTTCCCACCGCCTTACCATAACCAGAAGCAGTTCTCTCTGTCTTTATTTACAGTATATACAGCAGCGGTAATTTGTGTGCGGGCTCTTACTGACGCACAGTCTGGACAATCACTAAGGCATTCCCTTCATGAAGGAAAATTTCTGCACGATCCTCCACAATCCGATTACTCACACCAATCGGCTCATTCGCATAGAGACTATGGCGTGTCAAGGGATATTCCAGTCCTTGATACGATACGGTACAAAATGGTCCTCCAAACGGAAATACCGACAACGTACTCCCTTTCATCTCCGTAAGTGCGAGACGTCCTTCCGTAATCAGGAAAACCTCACATGCAGAAGAAACGATTGCGCCTTTTCCTCCATGTGTAGCAATGAACAACAATGCGGAAAGATTTGCCACAGAATGGTCAAATCTTTCGCCGCCCACAGCACCGATCAGGATAAAAGCCATATATCCGCGGCGAAAACCTTCCTTAATTGCATACATCATATCCGTGTCATCTTTATGCGTGGACAGGCGTATAACCTCCACATTTTTCGGAAGCTCTTCCTCCACCGAATCAAAATCTCCGACAATCAGATCGGGAGTGATCCCACATCGGCGCGCAGTATCCCAACCTCCATCAGCACAAATCACATAAGAATTTTTCGCATATTCCCGGACAAGTTTCTCATCCTCTTCCGGTACAGAACCAATAATCACACATTTCACTTGATTTGCCATTGTTTCAGATCCTTGACCTCCTCATACATCGCACAGTAATCCTCATGCCGTGAACGATGAATCGTTCCTTCTTCCACTGCATGTAAAACAGCGCATCCCTTTTCGCAAGTATGCGAACAGGACGGGAATTTACATTTTCCCAGATAGGGAAGAAACTCCCGGAAACAATAGGGAAGCTCGTCCTTTAAAATTCGCTCTCCACGTTCAATGTCCACCGAAGAAAATCCGGGCGTATCTGCTACATAGCCGCCTTCCTCCAAAGGAAAAAGTTCTACCTGCCGTGTCGTATGGCGGCCTCTTCCAAGCTTTTGGCTGATTTCTCCTGTTTCCAGCCGAAAACGGGAATCGATTTGATTGAGTAGAGATGATTTTCCTACCCCGCTGTTTCCAGTAAAAGCGGTGACCTTGCCGCGAAGCATCGCACGCACCTCAGAAATCCCCTCCCCATTTTCCGAAGAAACCGACAGGAAAGGAATCCCCGCACTAGTATAGATTTCCCGTAGCCATCCGCTATCCTGCAGATCTGTTTTGGATGCTACCACAACCGGTTCAATCCCTTTATTTTCGGCTGCGGCAATGATTTTATCGATCACTAAGGCATTCGGTGCAGGATCACACATCGAAGCTACAATCATCAGCTGATCGATATTCGCTATTGACGGACGAATCAGATAATTTTTCCTGGGCAATATCTCTTCAATCGCTCCGGAACCATCCTGCTCGATTCCAATCCGCACACAATCTCCTGCATAAGGTGTAATTCCTGTTTTCCGAAAGATTCCTCTCGCTTTACATTCATACACCTGATTGGCGGCTTCTACATAATAGAAGCCGCCAATCCCTTTCAGAATCCGTCCATGTTCCTCTCTCATCTCAGCCACCATCAGTTCGGGGTAATCCCGCCGCCAGTTCCCTGAGCACCTTCAATATCAGGGTCATAAAGCGGAAAACTGCTGCTACTATTGCTGCTTTCCGAAGAGGAAATAAACTCATAACTCTCTGTTTCTGTTGCGTTTCCGCTGTCAAAATCCAGTTCGTAGACCTTATATTTTTGTCCGTCTAACTGCACGGTCAGAGTTTCTTTTCCGCTTGTTCCTGTAAAGGTCATCTGATATACATCATTCATCGAAGGATTGACCGTTTTCGTTTCCGTCAGGATTCCATCCATATACGCTTTCAGCTCAATATCCTGATCGACTCCCTGCGGAAGCTGTACATAAACCTCTATTGTTTTCTCGCTCTTCTTCCCGGAACTCACATACAGGTCTACCGAACTTCCTTTCGCCACAGAAACTCCGGGTAAAGGATTCGATTCAATAACTGTATCCTCTGGTTTATCGCTGTCATCGCGCTCACGGACTTCCCCAACAACCAGACCGGCTGCCAGAATATCCGATTTTGCTGCATCCAGATTCTTATCGATCACCTGAGGAACCTTTACCTCATCGGAAACCGGACCTTTGCTCACATACAAATACACCGTGCTTCCGTCCAATACTTCAGAACCTTCCTGCGGGTCACAGCGGTTTACATAACCTTCTGCCGTCTGGTCATCATAGACCTCAGTAACTTCTGGTGTAAGTCCCGCTTCCCGCAGCCTGCTTTTTGCTTCATCTGCTGTTAACCCCACAATATTCGACGGCACTGTTACCGTTTTTCCTCCGGAATTAACAGTCAGCGTAATTTCTGCGTTTTCTTTTACCTTGATAACACCTTCCGGCGACTGTTTTAATACAATGCCTTCCGGCTGCGAAGCGTCATTGTCATATTCAATGATAAACTGGAACTTATAAGACGAATTTCCCTGAATATCCGAAATATTCTGCCCTACAAAATTAGGAAGATCAACGTCTTCATACGTTTCCCCACTGGTAAAACTGTTATATATCGCTACCAATCCAAATCCTACTGCAGCCAATAAAAAAGCAATTGCTACCCCGGCAATAATCATCAGTGCCGGCGATTTCTTTCTCGGGGAACGGGCACTTTCTTCTTCGTATTCGTAATTGTCCTGATAGACCGGATACCGGGTAAATTCCCGGCTTCTGGTATTGTAAGAGGCTGTATCTGTATTTCTCGCCGTATTGATCGCATCAATATATTTGGTCGGCTTTTCATCCACAAAATATTTGTACTGGAAACTAATGCTCGGGTTTCTGCGGAACATCTCAATATCTTGCAGCATTTCCGCTGCCGACTGATATCTCTGTGCGGGGTCTTTCTGCATTGCTTTCAGCGTTATTTCTTCCAGGCCATCCGGGATCGATGGATTGATCTCCCTCGGTGGACGGGGGTCTGCCTGCAACTGCATGATCGCTACTGATACAGCGTTATCTGCTTCAAACGGAAGCTGTCCCGTAATCATTTCATACAGCATCACGCCAACAGAATAAATATCTGCTTTCTCGTCCGTCAGATCACCTCGGGCCTGCTCCGGCGCAATATAATGCACTGACCCGATTGCTTTATCCGTAATCGTTCTTGTCTCCCCACGCGAAAAACGCGCGATACCAAAATCCGTTACTTTAATCGTGCCATCCTGAAGCAGCATAATATTCTGTGGTTTGATATCCCGGTGCACAATTCCTTTTTCATGGGCATGCTGAAGCGCACGTAAAATCTGCACCGTGAAATGGATCGCTTCTTTCCACTTAACTTCCTTTTGCTGGCTCAAATATTCCTTTAACGTGATGCCATCAATATATTCCATGACAATATACTGAATCCTGTCGCCAAAGCTGACATCATACACCTTCACAATACAGGAATGGCATAATACTGCGATCGCCTTCGATTCATTTTTGAAACGGCGAATAAAGTCTTCATTTCCCAGGAATTCGTCTTTCAATATCTTTATCGCTACGATTCGGTCATCTATCGTATCATACGCTCGGTACACTACCGCCATACCGCCTACTCCAATGAGTTCATGGATCTCATAGCGGCCGTCCAGTCTCTTACCCGTATACTTATCCATAAAATTCACTCCCATCCAAACGGTCAATTCTCAACGATGGCAACTGTAATATTATCGCCGCCGCCGCCTCTGCGGGCAAGTTCTACCAGCTTCTCCGCCAGGTTGTCTCCATGAAGAGACCGGAATAACGTTTCTATTTCCGCTTCTTCCGTATAATTTGTCAGGCCGTCTGTGCATAACAACAGAGCTTCCCCAAACCCCATGGAATATTCTCCAAAATCCACTTCAATTTTCGGTGTTACCCCGAGTGCTCTTGTAATAATATTGCGCTGAGGATGATTTCTGGCTTCCTCCTGCGTAATGTCTCCATGTTTTACCAGTTCCTGAACCATCGAATGATCTGTCGTAAGTTGTCTCATTCCGGGACTTCCCACAAAATATGCGCGGCTGTCGCCCGCATGCGCAATATATGCGGCTGACCCTTTTACAATCGCCGCTACTACGGTCGTCCCCATTCCGCGCAATCCTTCTTCTTTTTTCGCCATATCATATACAACCGTATTCGCCTCGTAAATGGAACCTAAAATCAGTTCACGGATCGACATTTGATCCATTTCCGGATGATATCCAGCTGTAAGAGACTCTGCAATCTTTTCCACTGCTACCGCGCTCGCTACATTTCCTCCGTTTGCACCGCCCATTCCGTCACAAACGACTGCCCACACTGCACCATCTGGAAACGTTCCGGTCTGACATGCATCCTGATTCGACTTTCTTACAAGACCTCTATCCGTCCTACTGCACACGATCATTACAGTTCACCTCACTTTCGTGCCTACGCCGCAACTGGCCGCAGGAAGCATCAATATCTGCGCCTAATGTTCTCCGTACTGTCACCGGAATCCCCCGTTCTTCCAGCACATGACAAAACCTTTGCAGCTGTTCCCCAGAACTTTTCCGGTAATTGGTCCCATTCACATCATTCACCGGGATCAAATTTACATGACAAAGCATCCCTTTCAATCGTGACGCCAATTCCCGTGCGCAATCTTCGCTGTCATTTACCCCGCTGATCATTGCATATTCAAACGAAATCCGCCGGCCTGTGGTTTTCGCATAATACCGACAAGCACGCAACAGCTCCGATACACCCCACCGATGATTGACCGGCATAGTTTTGGAGCGGATTTCATCGTTGGGTGCATGAAGAGAAACAGAAAGCGTCAATTGCAGTTTTTCCTCTGCCAGATCATAAATCTTATCCACCAGACCACAGGTAGACAAAGAAATGTGCCGCATTCCGAGATTCATGCCTTCCTCTGACGATACCAGTTCCAAAAACTTCAATACATTTTGATAATTATCAAGAGGTTCCCCCATCCCCATCAGGACAATATTGGAGATACGCTCGCCCACATCTTTTTGCGCCGCTTGCACCTGAGAAAGCATCTCTGAAGGAGCCAAATTTCTTGAAAAGCCGCTTTTCCCTGTTGCGCAGAACGTACATCCCATCTTACAGCCTACCTGCGTGGAAATGCAGATAGAAAGGCCATGATGATAGCGCATCAAAACGGACTCCACAAATTCACCATCATGAAGGCGGAACAGGTATTTAATAGTATTATCATATCCAGAAATCTGTTTCTTTTCAATAATTGCTACGGAAATGTAATATTTTTCGGCCAGCTCCGCCCGGAATTGCTTAGAAAGATTAGTCATCTCTTCAAAGCTTTCTACGCCGCGATGAAGCCATTGATAGACCTGCTTGGCACGAAATCCCGGTAAGCCCTGAGCCGTAAATTCCTGCTTTAATTCTTCCGCAGTCATCGATTTTATGTCTTTTTGTTCCATCAGAACCTCACTGCTGTTTTTTATGTTATCGCTTCCGGCGAAACGCCGAAATAAAAAACCCATCTGTCCCATGCACATGAGGTAAT
>CALWKP010000070.1 GCA_944381295.1 uncultured Clostridia bacterium
GTACAATATCTGTAATACGGACATGAAGGCGCGGGGCCCACGCCCCTGCACGCCTATGGCGTGCAGGGTTGACAGGCGGGGAATTCCCCGCCTGTTACAAAGGGGCATTTGCCCCTTTGCGTGGGCCCCGTGCGGCAGTTTTCAGAAAGGAGTCGGAGAATATGCGGAAACATATTTCTGCTGCTGGAATGACCGCAATATTTGCAGTGATTGGAATTTTGTGGTTTTCCATCCCGATTGGTGTGGGTGTCCTCAATATCGGTAACCTTTTTGGAATCCTGTTCTGTATCACTGTGTTTCTTTGTGCGGTCATGTATCCGCTTCTCATGACCCGAAAAATACAAACAAACCGTCCAACCCGCCGCCTGCGAATCACTTATCGCATCCTTTGCGGATTTTTGTGCGCGGGACTTCTCTATACAGCGATTGTAACAGGGCTGATGATTTCCGCAGCAGCTTCTTCTCCGCCAGAAAATGCAGTAGTGCTGGTTCTGGGCAGCCAGGTAAAAGGGAAAGAACCCAGTCTGGACTTGCTGAACCGTATCTTTGCCGCCGCGGAATATTTACAAGACCACCCCGGATCCCGGTGCATCGTCAGCGGAGGCCAAGGGGACGGAGAACTCGTTACGGAAGCGTCTGTTATGAAAGATTACTTGGTCGGCATGGGGATTGACCCTTCCCGAATTATGGAAGAAGATCAGTCTTCTTCGACTGAAGAAAATATGGAATTTTCCGCTGTGTTGCTGCGTGAAACCGGGTGGGGCAATACAGTAGCAGTCGTCACGGACGAATACCACCAGTACCGTGCGGCGTGTTTGGCCCGTGACGCCGGGTTAGAAGCCTATGCGGTGTGCGCCCGTACTCCCTGGTATATTTTCCCGGCATGTTATGCGCGTGAAATTTTAGCGATTTCCTGGATGTTTGCAGGAGGCTATTAGAGAAAGCTGAAATTTGCGGGAATGGAAACTCTCTGATAAGGCTTGCGGCGTAGGTTGGAACGCATTATAATAAAAGAGATCATAACAAGGAGGGGTCCGATACGGAAAAGCTTCTGTTTCAATCGGTAAGAATTTTAGATCCAGCATCCGGGATGGATGAAATGGGCGATATCCTGATAGAAAACGGGATGATCGCAGCGCTTGGCGGAAAAATATCAGCTTCTGGCGCCATGGAGATCGACGGGACAGGCTTGACAGCTGCGCCGGGACTCGTGGATATGCATGTGCATCTGCGGGATCCGGGATTCACGCATAAGGAAGACGTGTGGAGCGGCTGCCGTGCTGCGGCGGCAGGCGGTGTCACAAGCGTGTTGGCAATGCCGAATACCTCTCCGGCAACCGATTCCCCAGAAGTTGTTCGGGAGATTTTAAAAAAGGCAGAGACCGCCGATGCTCGCGTGTATGTAGCAGCCGCAGTGAGCCGGAATCTGGCGGGAGAAACATTGAATGACCTGCAAGCATTGCGGGAAGCAGGAGCTATTGCCTTGTCGGATGATGGAAGACCTGTTGTCGATACGCGCGTGATGGCACAAGCGATGCAGCTCGCTCCAAAATTGGGCCTTACCGTCACCGCGCATTGCGAAGATTTGTATCTGGCGTCCGGAGGAATCATGAACGAAGGTGAAATTTCCCGGAAGCTCGGCGTAAAAGGCATCCCCGCGGCCGCAGAGGATTGTGGCACAGCGAGGGAAATCGCGTTGGCAGCTGCGTATCGCGTGCCAGTGCATATCTGTCATGTAAGTACCGCGACATCAGTGGAACTGATCCGGGACGCCAAACAGCGCGGCGTGATGGTGACAGCAGAAACTTGTCCGCATTATTTCTTATTGACGGAGGAAGCTCTTTTATCCCGGGATGCGGATTACAGGATGAATCCTCCGCTTCGGACAGAAGCCGACCGCCAGGCAATTATAGAAGGATTGCGCGACGGTACGCTGGATGCGATTGCGACGGATCACGCGCCGCATGCTCCGTCGGAGAAAGCTGACTTTGAAAAGGCGCCGAATGGATCGATCGGATTGGAAACATCGCTGACAGCAGGGATCACGGCGCTGGTGCGGACAGGCCAGATGACGCTTTTCGATTTGATCAGCAAGATGTCCTATGCCCCGGCAAAAATTCTGGGAATTCCGGGTGGAACGCTCAAGGCAGGAACCCAGGCGGATCTGGTGTTGTTCAGCGAAGAAGAACAGTGGACAGTAGACCCGGAACAGCTGCATGGAAAGAGCCGGAATACGCCGTTCAAGGGGAAAACGTTGACCGGGAAAGTAAAATTGACGATTTGCCGCGGAAAAATTGTGTACCGTGGGGTTTAAAAACAGGAGGGAACAAACAATGTCTTTTGACAGAATGATAGAACGCATTGCAGAATTGCAGAATCCAACAGTAGCGGGCTTAGACCCCAAATTAAGCTATATCCCGGAGGGGATCCGGCAAGAGGCATATAGCCGTTATGGCCGCACACTGGAGGGCGCAGCAGAAGCATTGCTGCTGTTCAATAAAGGACTGATCGACGCGCTGTGCGATATTGTCCCGGCAGTAAAACCGCAGTGTGCATACTATGAAATGTATGGATGGCAGGGAGTAAAAGCACTGCATGAAACGATTGCGTATGCCCGGGAAAAAGGGATGTTTGTCATTACAGACGGGAAACGGAATGATATCGGCAGTACGATGGAGGCTTATGCGGCAGCACATCTGGGCAGTACCGGGATCGAGGGAGAGGCGGTTGCGGCATTTGATGCAGACGCCCTTACTGTAAACGGATATTTGGGGACTGACGGGATTCAGCCGTTGATGAAAGCGTGTGCTGAAGGAGATAAAGGAATTTTTGTGTTGGTAAAGACGTCGAACCCATCATCGGGAGAACTGCAAAACCAGATGCTGGAAGGCGGCCAGACAGTGTATCGGAAGATGGGACAGATGTGCGAGGAATGGGGCAAAGAGCTTCCGGGTAACTATGGATACAGCGGAGTAGGTGCAGTTGTCGGTGCCACATATCCGGCAGAGTTGGAAGAGTTGCGGGCAGCGTTGCCGCATACCTTTTTCCTGGTCCCTGGGTTTGGCGCGCAGGGCGGCGCGGCAGATGACGTAGCGCCGGGATTTGACAAAAACGGATTAGGGGCGATCATTAATTCGTCGCGTGGAATTATGTGCGCTTGGCAGAAGGAAAAATGTGCGGGCAGCGAATACGCGGCTGCGGCGCGGCGTGAAGCAGAGCGGATGCGCGGACAGTTGATGGAGCGGATCGGTAAGATCACGCTGTGACGGGAGAGAAAACGGATGAAATATGATGTAAGAATTTGTGAGATCCTGAAAAAAGAGGAGATTGCAAAGGGAATCTATGATCTCACCGTGGAAGCGGGAGAACTTGCGGAAAAGGCGCAACCAGGGCAGTTTGCGCAGATTTATATTCCGGGAAAGACGCTGCGCAGGCCGATTTCCATTTGTTCAGCAGACGCGGCACAGAGGACGATGCGATTTGTATTTGAAATCCGGGGAGACGGTACAAAACTTCTGTCCGAAATCCAAGAAGGGCAGAGTCTGGATATCCTGGCGCCATTGGGACAAGGCTTTTGTCTAGGGGATACTTCCCGTCGCGCGTTATTTGTGGGCGGAGGAATCGGGACACCTCCGCTGCTGTATGCGGCGCGGAAATTCGGGGGAAATGCTTCCGTGGCATTGGGATTCCGCAATGCCGAAGCGGTCATTCTGGAAAAGGATTTCCGTGATGCAGGTTGTAAGGTGCAAATTGCGACGGACGATGGCAGTTATGGATATCATGGACTGGTGATTGATTGTATCGGTCAGGAGATGCCGGAAGTTGTGTTTGCATGTGGTCCGGGACCGATGCTGCGTGCGGTGAGCAAGTTTGCGGCAGACCGCGGGATACCGTGCCAGATCTCGCTGGAAGAACGCATGGCCTGCGGGATCGGTGCTTGTCTCGGATGCGCCTGCAAAATTTTACGGGATGGCCGCGAGGTCTATGGTCATGTGTGCAAAGACGGACCGGTGTTTGACGCACAGGAAATTGTTTGGGAGGTAGGATGAACCATGGCGGATCTGAAAGTGACGGTAGCAGGAGTGGAATTTGCAAACCCGTTGATCGCGGCGTCCGGAACATTTGGATTTGGGCATGAATACAGCGAGTTTTATCCGCTTTCCACATTGGGCGGGATTTCCTGCAAAGGGATTACGCTGAAAGAACGTCCGGGAAATCCTCCGCCAAGGATCGCGGAAACGCCCTCGGGAATGTTGAATGCAGTAGGACTGCAAAATCCCGGTGTCGATCATTTTATCGAGAAAGACCTTCCTTGGCTGCGTCAGCAGGGGACCAAGATCCTTGCCAATATCGCCGGCAATACTCCGGAGGAATATTGCCAGATGGCGGAAAAATTGTCGGACAGCGATGTAGATATGGTGGAATTGAATATTTCCTGTCCCAATGTGAAACAGGGTGGGGTGCAGTTTGGAACATCCTGTGCAGGAGTAGAAGGGATTGTTTCAGCAGTACGCAAATATTGCCGAAAGCCATTAGTCGTGAAACTATCCCCGAATGTGTCGGATATCGGAGAGATCGCTGTTGCTGCGGAGGCCGCGGGAGCGGATGCGCTTTCCATGATTAATACGTTGACAGGGATGCGCATCGATATTCGTACGCGTCGGCCGATCATCCGGAACAATACTGGCGGACTGTCGGGGCCAGCTGTGTTTCCGGTAGCAGTGCGGATGGTCTGGCAGGCTTCGTCAAGGGTACATATCCCAATCATTGGAATGGGCGGTGTTTCCCGATGGGAGGACGTTGTTGAACTGATGCTTGCAGGCGCATCGGCCATTCAGATTGGTACGGTATTGTTCAGCGACCCATATGCACCAGTAAAGATTTTGGATGGTTTGCGTTCTTATCTTGACAGCAACGGCATCGCTTCGGTAACGGAGCTGACAGGAAAGATCCAGGCATATTGAGGCGGAGGAATTATGACAAGGATTATTTTGGTACGGCACTGCGAAGCAGAGGGGAACCATAAGCGGGTGTTCCAGGGACATACGGATTCCGAAGTGAGTGAAAACGGACGGCGGCAGCTGGCTCTTTTGAGTATACGATGCAGGAATATGAAGATGGATGCCATTTATTCCAGTCCGTTGAAGCGTGCATATGAAACGGCGGAAGCGGTGAACGCTTACCATCATCTGCCGATCCAGAAGGATGACGGACTGATTGAAATTAATGGCGGCGTATGGGAAGGGAAGCTGTGGGAAAAACTTCCGGACCTGTATCCTGAAGACGCGAAAGCATGGAATGCTCACCCATGGGATTTTGCACCGGAAGGCGGGGAACCAATGCGTCATGTCTATGAGAGGATCTGGAAGGCCATTACAAATATTGTACAAGCAAATCCAGGGAAAACGGTATGTATTGCATCGCATGGTTGCGCAATCCGGAATTTCCTTTGCCGCGCCATGGGAAAGCCGATAGAAGAATTAAATGATGTAGACTGGTGCGATAATACGGCAATCAGCATCATTGATTTTGACGAGGCGTTGCAGCCGAAGATCGTGTTGCTGAATGATTCCTCGCATTTGACGGAAGAAACATCCACCTTTGCAAAGCAGGAATGGTGGAAGCCGGAATACCGCGGCAGCGACCGGTTTAATTGAGGTGCATAATGAAGATTATGGCGGTTGATTTGGGAAAAGCGCGGACCGGTCTAGCAATATGTGATGCAGGAGAGTTGCTGGCAAGTCCTGTGGAGGTTTTGGAAGAATACAATCGGGAAAAGCTTTTGCAAAAAATCACGGCAAAAGCGGCAGAACTGAAAGCAGAACTTTTGGTAGTGGGACTCCCGAAAAATATGGACGGAAGCGAAGGGGAGAGTGCCCGAAATGCCCGGGAATTTGCGCAGCAGTTGGAAGAAGTTTCCGGGCTGCCGGTGCGGCTGAGCGATGAGCGCGGGACAACACTGACTGCGCATAATTACCTGAATGCGACCGATACACGCGGAAAAAAACGGAAAGCCGTGGTGGATGCGGTGGCGGCAACGATTATTTTACAAGACTATCTTGATTTCCGTCGGAATCAAGGATGAGTGTTCGTTTTTGTTTTATGCGAGATCGTTCGTCCGGCATGCTTGCTGTAAGCACGTCCGGGAGATTACAGTTTGTGGTTACCGTTCTCCCATCCTATGGGGAAGGCAAAAGCAAAATTTGCTTTTGCCTTCCTGATTGTATAGCGAGCAGACCCTGACAGTTTTGTCAATGACGGCGAAGCCGTTCATTTTATCATTGACAAAACTGCCAGGGTCTGCTACTTTTTGCAGAACAACGCCAAAAAGAAAAATAAGACCGTAGTGCTGCTAGGAAGATCGTAACCTACCTGCCATCTGAAAGCAGTGGGAATGTCTTATCGGTCTTCACCTAATAGACAAGTCCTATAACATAGTTGTCTCGCTTGAGCCTTGTGTGGTGAGTACTCTGTTCGCCAGTGCTTTGCATTTCAAAAAAAGGACAGAGTCCCTGCCCTTAGATGAGTAGATCCTTTTGTCAACAAAAGGAAAGATACGCTCTGGGGGTGGAGGCCCCAGAGCGTATCTTTTTTATATGCACAAATAGTAAATAAAGTGATATGCACAAGTAGTAAATAATAGACCAACGATAAAAAGTAATAAGAAGAAAAGAAAAATTAAGGTTCATCAAGAAGTTGGTTAAGGAGCAAGGCTGCGTTGCGAGCAGCATCAAGAGCTGAAAGATCATCCGCAGCAGGAATGACATTTGTGTTAAGAGAAAAGATAGAAGCGATACAAGGCAAAGCGTTCATATGTTTGAAGAGCGTATGTGCCGTTGTGATGGCTTTTTTCTCCGCACCATTTTCCGCACCGACAAGGATCAGAACTCCGTTTTTGTGTTTAATCCGATTTCTCTCATTTCTAAACAGTCTTGCAGCGAAATAGGTTTGAATACGACTGGCAAGGGTAAGCAGAGGCCCACTCAGTTCGGAAAACCAAATAGGGGAAGCAATAACGAGATTGTCACAGGTTTCAAGATAGGGATATACACTCTGCATATCATCATTTATCATGCAGCCGGGATTGTCCCAACAATAACGGCAATCAAGACAAGGGCTAATATTGTCAAAGTGAGAAGACACGACCCGAACATCGCCGTTTAGATGTTTGGTGAATTCCCTAATAAGAGCAACTGTGTCACCATTTCTTTTGGGAGAGCCGTTAAGAATCAACGTTTCCATATGCTTTTCCCTTTTTCTTAGGAGATTACAAATTGAAAAGAAGGTAAATAAAAAATCCCCGCGAAATAGCGGGGATTTTACACACAACAAATAAACTACCCCTTCTCCCCACCGAAAAAGGATACGTCAACTGGAATCGGCAGGTCTCCTGGCTTGGAATCCACTGCATCGCCGCCTTCCCAGGTTTCCCCAGTGGCATTTTGGCGGTGCATCCTCCTGACAGTAGCGGGGGCTGCCACAGATTTTCACTGTGTTCCCTTTTAAACGTCCTTTCAGACGTACCGAAACAGTACCATTATTATAGGACAGAATAGAATGATTGTCAATAGTCCAGACAGGAAAGAATGCTTATTTGTGCTCTCCGAGGAAAAATAACGCGATTGTCCCAGGTCCGGAATGAGCGCCGATGATCGGGCCAATAAAATTTATGCGGATATCTTTGCAATGAAACTTTTTGCGAATCTGATCGGCAACATATTGCGCATCGGTAAGACTATCCCCGTGACTGATGAAAATGGTCTGGGAAGCCGGATCGATCGCTGTTTTTTCCATTTCTTTTATCAGAGCATCCAGGGATGCTTTTCTGCCGCGGACTTTTGATACAGGAATCAAATGGCCTTCGTCGTCAACATGAAGGACAGGCTTAATACCAAGCATTGTGCCGAATAAAGCAGCTGCGGAGGAAACACGTCCGCCACGTTTTAAGTGATTGAGATCATCTACGGTGAACCAGTGGCAAAGATGGTTGCGATTTTCGGTGACCCATTGGGCAAGTTCCTCGATGCCCATGCCTTCCAGACGTTTGCGGGCAGCAAGATAAACAAGAAGTCCTTCTCCCATAGAAGCGGCCAGAGAATCCACGGTGATAATTTTCCGTTCCGGATACTTGCTGCGAAGTTCCTCAACTGCGATGCATGATGCATGATAGGTGCCGCTCAGTCCGGACGAGAAAGCAATGTAAAGCAAATCCTTTCCTTGCTGGAGGACTGGTTCAAAAATTTCCAAGAACTTCGCGGTATTGATCTGGGCAGTAGTGGGCATTT
>CALWKP010000071.1 GCA_944381295.1 uncultured Clostridia bacterium
TTGCTGATTGCGTATATCCATGCGCTGTTCCAGCCGGGCGTTTGGTATCTGGCATGGCAGGAAGAAACCTTCCTGTATCAGCAAAGTGACGGAAGTTTTTCCGGTTCGGATCTGTACGGGGAATATCATCTGCGCATTGTTCCGGCGGAGGAGGAAGTCGACCTCACCTTCTCTGTAAATGATACGAGCAAGGAATACCGGGTCGTCACGAATGAGAGTTCGGACGAAGTAGAGATTTATGAGAATGGTATTTTGGCCTTTGAAGGGATAAGAGTCGCCCTGGGAGATGGGAACTATCTGTTGCAAGATAAAAAGGGTGATTCCGATGAAGGGATGATTATCGTGTCAGGGAATCAATCGCCGAGTGAAGAAGATCTTTTTCCCAGTTACAGCCAATTATATCACTGGGCGGTTATGGAGGACTGTGAGATTCGCGGAAACCCGGCGATCTTGCTTTTAATCCTGTTTTTTGGCGTTGTTTTGGTTTTGGATATCGTGTTCCCAGATCTTTTCTTTACACTAAGGTATCGCCTTGCAGTGGATGGCGGAGAACCAAGTGACTTTTACCGCATGAGTCAGAAAATATCCAGGGTAGTGCTGGTGATAGGGATTTTAGTTTGCATGATATTGGGATTCACAAAAGGATAGATAAGAAATTTATCCTGATTTTATAACAGATAGGTAGGGAAGATGCTTCCTGTAATCATAGGGCTCAGAAAACCGAGAAAGGTTTTCTGAGCCTTCGTGTATGTAGAAAAAGCAGAATAAAATTTTTGTCGAATTGCTGGTTACGATTTTGTATTTTTCCTTGTTGATGAATTTTAGCTATGCTATAATAACCCCAGATTTTCTGGAATAAGTAGAAATGTTATAAAGTCAATTAGCTTTACAGATTCAATTGAGCTTTGAACATATAGGAATTATTTGATTTTAAAATACTAATTGTAAATATTATTTTTCTTATAAAAGAAATAAATGGGGGTTATTAGCCTTTCTGGGAAGGATGGTGTATTGTTTTGAAGAAACAAGGAAAACAGCGTTTCCGACAAGTTCTTATTGGGATCTTTTTAGTATTCTTTGCTGCTGCCGCAGTATTTGGCGTTTTTCAGGTCGGTATGGTTGCACTTCATCGGAATCAGGCAAGTGCCTCAGCAAATGAAATCAGTATCCCTGAGATGGATGCAGGGGAATCTGGATTGGTCAGCTTCGGTCCCCAGGATGATTCTGTACAAGAGCAAGAGGATCAGAATGATACTCCAAATTTGATTGCAGCCGCCAAATCCGTAGCGGAAGAAACAGAAGAACAAGCAGTCAGTAAAAGTGATCATGGGATTTTTAAGAATTATTGGCAGGCTGCACAGATCAAATTGCAAGGGATGACACTGGAACAAAAAATTGGGCAGATGTTTTTATTTCGCTGTCCTCAGGAAGGAGCCAGCGAAACGATAGAATCCTGTTATCCGGGAGGATTTGTTCTTTTTGGAGCGGATTTTACCGGGAAAACTTCAGAAGAAGTCAAACAGACAATCCAGTCTTATCAGGAAAAAAGCTTGATTCCTATGGCGATCGCAGTGGACGAAGAGGGCGGAACGGTTGTACGAGTCAGCAGTAATTCTCAATTGAGCAGCCATCGGTTTGTATCTCCGCAGCAAGTGTATGCGTCAGGCGGAATGAACGGCGTCTATAACGATGCTGTTGAGAAGTCCAAATTGCTTTTATCTTTAGGAATCAACTTAAATTTTGCCCCTGTTGCGGATGTTTCTATGAATCCTTCCAGTTACATGTATGACAGGACTTTCGGAAAGGATGCACAGCAAACCGCCAATTATGTACGGATTGTGGTAGACGCCATGAAAAGTCAGAGGCTCTCCTGTACATTGAAGCATTTTCCTGGATATGGGGATAACGGGGATACTCATACTGGGATTGTTTATGATGAAAGAAGTCTGCAATCGTTTCAGGAAAATGATTTTTTGCCGTTTCAGTCAGGGATTGATGAGGGGGCAGAGTGTGTTTTGGTGTCCCACAATATTGTCGAATGTATGGATGCGGAAAATCCAGCTTCACTGTCACCGGAAGTACACAGGATTTTACGGGAAGAATTAGGATTTACAGGGGTTATTGTGACAGATGATCTTGTGATGGATGCCATCCGTGAATTTACTGGTGGGGAGAATCCGTGCGTTGCGGCTTTTGAAGCTGGAAATGATATGCTGATATCCTCAAATATCCAGGAGGATTATCAGGCATTGCTGAAAGCAGCTCAGGATGGGACGATCGCAGTGGAACAGATCGATGAACGTGTGACAAGGATTTTAGCGTGGAAATATTACAGCGGGATTATTGCATAAACGCGGTGGAGGGCCCCAAAGCAAGGCGCCCTTTGGGGTGCCTTATGGCGCAAAGCGCCATGATAAAAAGGAAGAGCAAAAGCTCTTCCTTTTATAGCTTTGGGGCCCTCCACCGCGAGAAGAGAGTACAAAAAAGCCTCCCCACATTCTCAGGGGAGGCCTCATTTATTTGGTCTGTTTTTTCATTCCCATGCGTGTCTCTGCACTCTGTACCAGATTAAAAAGAGACCCGGAAAATAAAGGGTACTCCGCAGAAAGAGATTCCGGAGAAAGCGCAGGAGCTTCTTCCTTTTTTAAACCTTTTGAGTCCTCCAGTTGACCACCTTCTGCCAGACAGCGTGCCCGGGCTTCGGCAATATTCAGTGCAGCATTGGAAAGACCACTTTCCAGATTTTCAGGCGCGGCAAACATTCCCTGTGGATTTTTGGGATTTGCAGAATACAAGATACGGAAACATTTATAAACAGCAAGGGTCAAATAGGCGGAAATTTCCGTAGTAAGCCCTTTGTGGTTGCATTTTTGCAGAATGCTGTATATAATGTTCAAAGAGTTGGCAATCAGTTTTTTATTCAGGACAGGCAGCAGACTTCCACGCATCACATTTTCCTTACCAATGGCATCAGGTTCAGGAATATCTTCCACCGTAAGGGTAGCGCCAGTGCGATCAGGGGAACGCCCTAGGAGGTAGTCGCAGGAAACGTTATAAAAATCGGCTGTTTTTACGACGAAATCGAGTCCACATTCCCGGATTCCCTTTTCGTAGTGCGAGAGAAGTGCCTGGGAAATGTCCAAAGCTTCAGCAGCTTTTTTTTGACTTAATCCGCGTTCTTTCCGCAATAAAGTGATAATTCTTGGAAAATTACTGTTCATCTCCTGAAACCCCCGTCGAATTTTGACAAAGCTTAACGTAATGTAAAGTATATACCAAATACAACGTATTGTAAAGCCGCTAGGTATGGTGGTCGGCAGCCGGAAAGGAGCTATATTATGAAATCCTATACCATCCATCTGATCCGCCATGGTATCGCGGAAGGAAACTTGAAAGGACAATATATCGGCCGTACAGATTCGCCTTTGGCGGAAGAAGGAATCCGTCAATTGGAAGAACTTTGCCATGCGTATCCGTATCCGACAGCGCAGGTATATTATACCAGTCCGCTGAGCCGCTGTGTACAGACGCTTCAGACATTATATCCAGGAGTGACCCCTATTATTGTTGACGGGCTGAAGGAGTGCAGCTTTGGCGACTGGGAAGGAAAAACTGCGGCAGAGCTGGAAAAGGAAGACCCACGATTTTTGAAGTGGATGGAAGACAGTTCCCAGGCGAGCCCACCGAATGGCGAAAGCGGAGCGGTATTTATGCAGCGGGTCTGCGCGACGTTTGAGAAGCTGGTGGAGGGAATGATGCGTTCGGGAACGACGTCGGCGGTGATTGTGGCGCACGGCGGGACATTAATGTCGATTTTATCGACTTATGGCCTTCCGAGGGCAAAATTTTATGATTGGCTTACCGAAAATGGCTGTGGTTATACGCTACGGATTACGCCAGGATTGTGGATGCGGTCGATGGTAGCAGAAGTCGTTTCGACGATTCCGGTGCGCAGACCCGGGGAACGGAAACATACCGTGATCGACCTGGCAAGGGAAGCGGCAGAACGGGCATATGGAGATGACAGCGAAAAAAATCTTGACAACCTGATGATGCTGTGGTTAAGCGCCGGTGTGCTGGTG
>CALWKP010000072.1 GCA_944381295.1 uncultured Clostridia bacterium
GCCGGGTCACCTTCCGCCTCGTCTTCCGGATCATCTGCTGAGGGTTCTACCTCCCGTGAGAGTTCTGCAGAAAGCTTGGCTTCTGAGGATGCGGGCGATGCACCTTATGCTGGTACCCAACTTCGGGTCGTTTTGGGGAACCATGCCTGGACTACCAGTATCAAACCTCTGCTTTCAGAATTTGAGGAGGAAACAGGAATCGATGTATCCCTGGAGGAATACGAGATCAACCAGGTGACAGAAAAAACAGCGGTGGAGCTGGCGGCAAGGTCTTCTTCGCTGGATGTTATGTTTGTACGTCCCTTGTCTGAACTGAAACAGGATGTGAAAAACGGCTGGCTGGCTCCGGTTGACAGCTATGCGGAAGGCGATGAAGAATTCGATCTGGACGATTTTATGCCAGCAGCCCTGGAAGCCTTTACTTCTGAGGATACTTTATGGGGGATCCCGATCTGCACAGAACGGCAGCTGCTGTTTTACAGGAAGGATCTCTTTGAGGAAAAAGGCGTGGAAGTACCCACCACCATGGACGAGCTGTATGAAGCGGCTGGTAAGCTGCACGACCCCGACAATGAAATTTATGGTTTCGTACATAGGACCCGTGTTGGGATGTGCCAGATAGCCAGCTTCCTTTACAGCTTCGGCGGCGGCTATCAGGACGATGAAGGCAATTCCATTTTGAATACCCCGGAGACTGTTGCCGGATATGAGTTCTATGGAAAGATCCTCCATGACTATGGCCCTCCTGGTGCTGAAAACCTGGATTATTTGGAAATGTTTGCTCTCTTTGCCCAGGGAAAAGCTGCAATGATCAGCGATGTGGATGCAAACTATTTGTTGTTGGCATCTCCGGAGAGCACGGAATACTCTGATGTGATCGGCTATGCGCCGTTCCCGGAAGGCCCGGCCGGTTCCCGTCCTATTAACTCCTGTTCGTTTGGCCTGAGCATCAGTGCTTTCTCGGAAAAGAAGGATGCTGCGTGGGAATTCATCCGTTGGGCGGTAGGAAAAGATGTCAACAATCAGGTTCAGGCTAACGGCGCTCCCACAGCAAGGATTTCTGCATGGGAGGATGATTCCCTGAATACCGGCATGCCTCAGGAACTTGTGGATGTCAACAAGTCGATCCTCAACGGCACCGGCGGCGAAGGCATCGACCGTCCGATCACGCTGAATTACAATGAAGTAAAGGATATCATTTATGAAGGCGTTTATGAGACTGTAAGGACTGGAGGACAGGATATTCAGGGCCTCTGGGATGATATCAATGAGAGAGTCCAGGCTATTTATGACGAGTACGACAAATAACTCCTGAGGGAGAAGGTTCTGCGGTTGTGAAAGTGGGACCCCACTTTCACAACCGGCTTTTTATCAAAATGACCGGTCTGATTCTAGGGGAAGGAGAAGGATAATGGCCGCCATTATCCAGGTGCTTGCTATGTTCCACAATAAATCCGAGAAGTGGGCAAAATACTATTTTACAGGACCGGCGCTGTTCTTTTTAATAGTAGCCCTTATTTTTCCAATTCTTTTTACTTTGGTTGCCAGCTTTACTGATTGGGGGCTCTCCAGTGTGGAAGCCCCAGACGTGGTGGGGCTGGAAAACTATCTGGATTTTTTCAGTGATAAGCGTTTCATAAATTCTGTGGGAAGAACCATTAAATTTTCTCTGATGACGAGTTTTTGCGAAACTGTGTTGGGGGTAGCGTTCGCAATCGTGTTTAGCCGGAATTTCCGTGGAAAAAACATCAGCAAGACCCTCTGCCTGATGCCGTTTGCTGCGACGCCTGTCGCGGTGGGAGTGGTGTGGAAATTGATCCTGGATCCCACATTGGGTGCGGCAAACTATATTTTGGGATTTTTCGGGATTGAAGGGCAGCAGTTTTTCTCAGCCGAAAATGCTTTGAATACGTTGATTTTTATTGAAATATGGCAGGGCACCCCAATTGTGGCCCTGATCGTGGCAGCCGGGTTAAGCACCCTGCCGACAGATTGCTTGGAATCTGCGCGTGTAGATGGCGCAAATGCATGGCAGTCCTTTTGGAGGATTACATTTCCGCTGATGCAGACAACGATTTTTACCGCCTTCATCCTGCGTTTTATGGAGGTCTCCAAAGCATTTGATATCATTTATTCGACAACGCAGGGAGGGCCGGTGTATAATTCGGAAACCTTAAATCTTTATGCCTATGTGACAGCGTTCCAGCATTACAAATTCGGCAAGGCATCTGCGTTGGTAGTGTTGTTTACAGTGATCATTACGATCCTTGGCGGCTTGCTGCTCCAGTTGAAAAAGCGGATGGAGGTGGATTATTAATGTCAAAAAGAGGACGTCATGTTTTAAAATCCATCCTTTTTGCAATTTTAGTCATCGTTATTATGCTGTATATCCTGCTGCCGTTTCTCTGGATGCTGCTGTCGTCGCTGAAGCTGCAAAAGGATATCCTGAACCTGGATAAGCTGTTGCTTTTTACGCCGACGATCCAAAACTATATTACGGTATTTTCCAATTATGATTTTGCTGACCCCATTTGGAACAGTTTGGTGATTGCGGTGATTTCCACAGCATGGTCAATGCTTTTGGGGTTCCCCTGTGCTTATGCAATCGCCAGATACAGGATGCACAAACTGAACGTCATCATCCTTTTTGTCCGGGTGCTGCCTGCGATCTGCTTTTTGATCCCCTGGTACATGATCGTATCCGCCTTGGGAATGGCGGACACCTATGCTGCTGTGTCACTCAGCCATATGGTTATTTCACTGCCGTTCTGTGTCTGGGTAATGGTGCCGTTTTGCGAAGCGATTCCAACCGTTATCGAGGAAGCAGCCATGATTGACGGCTGTTCCCCGTTGAGGCGCTTCGTCAGTATCATATTGCCGTTATCCAGTTCCGGCTTGATTACGGTTTTGATCATGTCGTTTATTTTTTCCTGGAACAATTTTATGTACGCGATGATTTTATCCGGTGCAAGAACCCGGACATTACCTCTGGCACTGTTCAATTTCCTGGGGTATTCTTTTGTGGATTGGGGTGCTCTGATGGCGGCAGCAGTAATCGTCGTATTTCCGGTGTTGTTTATTGCGTTTGCAACACAGCGGTATATTGTACAGGGCCTGACCGCCGGCGCGGTAAAGGGATAAAACGGAAAGGGAGTGTAACTGTGAAAAAGGAAATTGATGCCTATATAGATGCCCATAGAGACGATATCGTACAGGCTCTTCAAAGAGTGGTCGCCATTCCAAGCGTCTTGGATGCGCCGGTGGAAGGAGGACCCTATGGGAAGGAAAACAAACGTGTCTTGGAATGTGCCCTGCAAATGTCCCGCGAGATGGGTTTCCCAACAGTGGTGAATTTGGACAGCCAATGTGGCTACGCGGAATTTGGAGAGGGAGAAGAATTGATTGGGATTTTTGCCCATTTTGATGTGGTCCCGGCAGGAACCGGGTGGACGTATCCGCCATTTGGGGGAGAAATCCATGATGGATGGATGTATGGACGGGGAGTTGTGGACAATAAAGGCCCTGGAATTGCGTGTGTGTACGGGATGAAAGCGATCATGGACCTTGGGCTCCCAGTGAAGCGCCGGGTTCGCATGGTTTTTGGGATCAACGAAGAGAATGGAATGAAGGATATCCAATATTACATGGAGAAATGCGGGGCGCCTACGGCAGGTTTTTCGCCGGATGCGCAGATTCCGGTCTCTTTTGCGGAGAAGCCGGAAACGCAGAACAAGGTAGGAAAAAAGCTGACAGCAAGCAGGACGGCGGGGC
>CALWKP010000073.1 GCA_944381295.1 uncultured Clostridia bacterium
CTTGTTCCATTCACGAGGATATGCCGGAAGACAAAATCCCTCCGGAACTCCGTGCTGCAAAGCATCTGCTTGACGTTCACGCAAAAGGGCCCGAAGAAAAAACAGTTTGACGATATGGCGACAAAAGCACCCTCCGGAAAATCCCCAGAGGGTGCTTTTTCTTGTTCAAGAATAGAATCCGTAAAACCGAAAAACATTTTCTGTCTTTTTCAGAAACAGGGATTAGTTTCTTGCTAGTTTCGACAACACATCTGCCAGCAACTGATAAAATCTCGAACAGGAATCCAGCAGCATAAATTCATCCGGTGTATGGCAACCGTGAATCGTCGGTCCTACGGCAATGGCATCCATCTCCGGAATTTCTGCCAGGAACAACCCACATTCCAGTCCCGCATGGATCGCTACAATTTTCAATTCTCCAGCAAACAGGGTCCGGTAACTTTCACAGAATACATCGCGAATCCGGGAATGTTCCGCAAACGCCCATCCAGGATATCTCCCAGTAACCTTTGTCTCAAATCCAAATGTTTTCGCCAACAGTTCGAGTACATCCATCGTTTCTTCCTGGAGCGAATCAATAGAACTGCGCGGTGCAAACACCATGGTCATTTCGTCATTTTCCGCTCGAACAACCCCCAAATTCAGCGACGTTACCACAAAATTCCCCTGTGTCGGATTGCGGTATCGTATGCCGTTTGGTGCAAGACATATTGCATCGATCAACGCATGCGCGTCTTTTGCAGACAACACCTGGGCTGTGGTATTCTTGCTCACCGTTGCTTTGCAGCGGAATCCCGGTTCAAAAGGAACTATTTCCTCAGTAAAAGCATCTGCCAATTTCTGGATATCTTTCAGAGCTTGTTCTGCCTGAGCTGTTTCGGAATACAGCAAAGATGCCTCACATTCGCGGGGGATCGCATTATCCTTATTCCCTCCGACAAACGAAACCAATCGAGACTCCTCGTTTTTGAGAAGCCGATACAGCAGGCGTGCCATCAATTTATTCGCATTGCGGCGTTCCTTATCAATATCTCCACCGGAGTGTCCGCCAGATAACCCCGTGATTTCAATATTTACTAGCGTTCCCTGCTTTTCTTCCCGCAAGACAGTCCGCCGCAGCCCATAGCGCATCCCACCGGCACAGCTTACTGTGGCGACACCTTCTTCCTCAGAATCCAGGTTAATCATTGTCCGCGCTTGCAGTAAGGACTTATCCAGAGAAACCGCGCCATTCAGCCCGACTTCTTCTTCTGTCGTGAAGACACATTCTATCGGAGGATGTTCCAAATGAGCATCGTCCAAAACCGCCATCATCAACGCGACTGCTATCCCGTTATCGCCGCCCAAAGTTGTCCCATTTGCATGGAGCTTCCCGTTTTCGACGATCAATTCCAGTCCATCCTTCGAAAAATCATGCTTGACACCTGCAAGCTTTTCACACACCATATCCAAATGTCCCTGAAGCATGACAGCTGGCTTGTTTTCTGCTCCTGCGGAACCAGGCTTTTTGATAATGACATTATTGGCCTGGTCCTGATAAACCCAAAGTCCGCGTTCTTTGGCAAAGGCTACCAGATGATCACTAACTGCTTTTTCATTTCCTGAGGACCTTGGAATTGCGCTGATATCTTCAAAAAAACGGAACAATGCTGCCGGTTCATAACCATTAATCTTATATTCCATCCATAAAACCTCTTCTCAAAATAAATATGATGCTGTTCCATTTTACTGGACAGCTTTTCCAACAACGCACAACAGACTATCGGAGGGCATAACCACTTGAATCCAGGGAATCTTTATCCCTTTTTCCTTGTTACTTCTCCGTAAACATTGTATCACAATTCTTACGCAATGATAACCCCTACTCTAAAATCTTCCTGGGAAATTTTAGAAATTGTAATATATCTCCATATTGACATATGTCATTAACTGTGGTATGCTGATTTCATCAAACCGGCATATGTCAAAAACCGCCTCAAAGGAGCGATTCCATGCCCCGTCCCAGAAAATGCAGAAAAGTTTGCCGTCTTCCCAAAACGGATTCTTTTTTCCCTGCCGGATGTCCAAAAAATTCCCCTGTTGTGATCCTTACCGTGGATGAATATGAAACCATCCGGCTGATCGACCACGAAGGAATGTCGCAGGAAGAATGTAGCGCTTCCATGAAAGTCGCGCGTACCACAGTCCAGCAGATTTATGACCATGCACGTAAAAAGCTCAGTATTGCGCTGGTTGATGGATTACCGTTTCGGATTGAAGGCGGAGATTACCGCATTTGTGACGGACGCGAACCTCATTGTGGTTGCAGTGGATGCCGGAAACGTCTGCAAAACTTCACATCTTCAAAGGAGTCTTTATCATGAAAATTGCTGTTGCTACCAATGGCAGCCAGGTATCGGGTCATTTTGGTCATTCTGAAAGTTTTACGATTTATGATATTGAAAACGGGAAGATTTCTTCGCAGTCTACCGTTCCGAATCCAGGTCATAAACCTGGATTCCTGCCAAACTTTTTAGGCGATATGGGTGTTGAAGTCATTATCGTTGGCGGAATGGGTGCAAGTGCTGCTGAAATTTTCCGTCAGAGGAATATTGAAACGATTCTTGGTGCGCAAGGTGACGCCACAACTGCTGTGGAAACCTATTTGCGCGGGGAACTTCACTCCAACGATGCTTTTTGTATGGAACATCACCACCATCACCATTCTGAGGACTGTGGGAACCACTAATCTCCCGTTTTCCAGGCGTTATGTGGCACCTGCTTTATGTTGGTCTAACGCATAGGAAAGCCTGCTTTTGGTTTATGTACCAAAAGCAGGCTTTCCTCATCTTTATATCATTTGTCGCAGTATTCTACATTTCTTAAAATTATGGAGCTCCGGTTTTCTATTCCTGTTTCCGACTCTGCAACGACATAATTTCACTTACAATTTTTCCAGAAGTCAACTGTTCCATCATACGAATAGTTGGTTCCGGATCCTCTTCCATTCCATCCTTTGCCCAATCCATAAAACTTCCAGTCAGTCCATATGCATAAAACCGCGAAATCAGTCCTATTTGTTCCTGCGATAGTGATAATACCTTATCTGCTTCTATATTGAGAATCATTTTCCGGACAAGGGTTTCATAAAAATCCATCAGGCATTCTGTAAAACTGTTTTGCCCCTGAAATTTCAACACATTAATATAGAACTTTTTATTCTTTTGCATGTACCGACATAAAAGTAATAATTTGTCATTCCAATTTTCGGGGTCTAAGGTGTCCCCAACCACTAACGCGATCTCTGTATGGAAAATCCAGCTGATGACATCATACTTATCCCGAAAGTGGTAATAAAATGTATTCCTGCTGATGTGACACTGTTTGGTAATATTCCCCACCGATAGCTCCGCAAACGGTATCGTCTGTAAAAGTTCCTTCGTCCCCTCAGCAATCACGTACTTCATCGAGCTGGAAACCGGCATAACTCACTCCCCATTCTAACTTTCCATCAATAGGTAATTTTACAGCCACAACAATAAGCATTTACTTTATCATTTTTTCTGTAATATTAAATATAGCATAAAAAGTGTAAACATTTCTACCACTATGTAATTTTTTGTATATAAAGAAATAGCAAAGGTTAGCGCTCTTGTCAACGGTCAAGATAAACGGGCTCTGCCCGCCGTTGACAAGAGTGCTAACCTCTGCTTTGTATCAGACAAGAGGGCGAAAGCCCCCCGTGCTTTCGCCCTCAAAATACAATCAATTTTCTAGCAAATTTTTACAGATTTTTTTACAAAATAGGAGTATTTTCCTCTTTATTTTTACGCCGACTCCAAAAAATTGCCGGAGGCAAAGACAATTTTCTTAACCTTCACCTTCCGGCGTTTTCGATATTTTCCCGAAAATGATCTGGATATTTATCCCAATATCCTCGATATTCCTCCGATATTCCGTTCAGTCCAATCTGATACATCCGGAATGTTA
>CALWKP010000074.1 GCA_944381295.1 uncultured Clostridia bacterium
AAAACCGGGATTTTTGTATGCCCGGACATCTCCTCGAGCATCACCACAGGTTCTTCCTTGCGGCGCCCGCGGCGAAGAGAGAGATAACATTTCCACACCACAAAAATAGACAGCAGCGGAACAATAATACGAATTGTATATAAGATTACTGAAATTACACTTTGTACCGTAGGGTCTTCCAGATTCATTGAGATTCCTCCTTTCCGGAACAGCAAATCAAACTTCCGTCCACTTGCACGGCAGAAACAGTTCCGTCCAAAACAGTCTGTTTTTCTACGGACTATTATACAGGATAAAAATTCCTCTTGTAAACGGAAGTAACAAAACTGGAAAGTTTCCGCGGCCAAATCAGCGTCGGGGAAATGCTTTCCGCACAGAGATCCTTTTCCTGAAAGGAAAATTCACGATCCCAAGCCAAGCTCCGAGAGCAGACGGGGCAGTCCGGCTTCAAAATTCACGCCATACCGGGGGTCTGTCCCGGCGGAACGCGTCCGCTCAATACTGCGGTAGGTGAAATCGACCGCCAGGCAAAGCGCTTGCTCCATGGTCTGCCCTTGCAGCAGCGATGCCAGCAGAACGCTGCCAAAAATATCCCCGGTTCCCGGAAAGGACCCCTGCACCCTCGGGGAAAATGCAAACGAATATTCTCCGCATGCCGCATCATACCCGGCGGCGCCCAGGGAATCGCCGCTGAGCCATACCCCTGTGAGCACCACTCTTCTTGGTCCCAATCCTGCCAGACGGCGCAGCAGGTCCTGGATATATTCCCGGTCATACGGCCCGTCATAGAACTCTTCGCCCAACAAAAGCGACGCCTCGGTAATATTCGGGAGAATAATATCCGCTTTCCCGCACAACTGACGCATCCCCTGCGCCATCTCCGGCGTACAGGCCGCATACAGCCGTCCATTATCCGCCATCACCGGGTCCACCAGAAACAGCGTATCCTTTCCCCGGAACAAATCCATGATCTGGGAAACTACCGAAATTTGTTCAAAAGACCCGAGATATCCACTGTACACCGCGTCAAAGGATAACCCCAGATCATGCCAATGTTGGGCAATCGGCAGCATATCCGCTGTAAGATCCCGGTAAGTATATCCGGGAAGTCCTCCGGTGTGTGTGGATAACAGTGCGGTTGGAATCACCGATGTCTGCACTCCGGCTGCCGAAAGAATCGGAAGAATCACAGTAAGGGAACATTTTCCAAATCCTGAAATGTCATGAATTGCGGCAACACATTTTTGTGGATACAACATAAACTCCTCACTTTACTATAAACGAAATTGTACGAATCTATTCTACAAATTTGCTTTCTTCCATATCCTGTCCCAAACCGAGTCAGTCTGCGGATGAGTTGTTATCCTGCACAGAGCATACCTGTAAAAATTATAGCATACCTATCCACGTCAAAAGCAAAGTTTTTGTGAACACAAAAAGATTCCGGCTTCCTGATCTCTCTGGCGCCGGAATCTCCTGATTTTCTCAGTTTTCTGCTGTACTAAATTTCATCGCGCGTGACGCTGCGCACCCACCGGCTCCCTCGGATTCGATACCAACAAATAAACGTTTTCAGCATTTCATCCGACTTAAACACCGCATAAATGACGAGGACGGGCAATTTCAAAGCCAAACCGGCTACAAATCCCAACGGGACCGCGACACCCCACAGCGTAATGATCTCGATGAGCATACAGAACCTGGTATCGCCGCTTCCGCGCAGGATGCCAACGATCGAAACCCCGCAATTGGATACAAAAAATACGACAATAGCGGTGATAAGCAGCATTTCTTTGGCAAGGACCTTGGTTTCCGCCGACACATTGTAAAAATCCACCATCACGTCGCGGCATAACAAGATCACTGCCGCCGAACAGATGCCCATAATGACAGCAAAATATTTCATCGTTTTCCCGCGCCGTTCCGCAAGGTCTAAATCGCCTTCCCCGATGGTCTTTCCGATAATGACAGCGGTCGCATTCGCCACCCCGAAGATAACAATCGTAGCCATCTGCTGGATGACGCCGATAATCGCATTTGCCGATACTGCCAAGGTGCTCACTCTGCCAAACAGCACCGACTGCATGGCAATCCCCATCGACCACACAACTTCATTTACCGCTACGGGCGTACAATATTTTCTCAAATCCATCGACAGGACTTTGCTTTTCAGCATCAGGTCCTTTGGCCGGAATTTCAAGCGATCCTCAATAAAGAACACATAAATCACAACAATCAGGAATTCTACGACTTTTGCAATTGTCGTAGCGATCGCCGCACCTTTGATTTCCAGTCTGGGAGCACCGAATTTTCCAAAAATCAACATATAATTGAAAAATCCGTTCGTCACCAGACTGACCGCATTGGCAACCACGGCAATCCGCACCTTTTCCACACTGCGCAGAAGCATCGTCAAAGAGTTTGACACGCCAAAGAAAAAGTACATATATCCCACATAACGCAAATACTCTTCGCCGGCCGCGATCACTTCCGGGTCATTGGAAAATATCATCATCACCTGTGCCGGGAATACCAGCACGATCACCGACAAAATCAATCCTACCACCGTGACCAGGCGGGTAACCGTAGCAATAATAATTTTGATTGGTTGGAGTTCTTTTTTCCCCCAGTACTGCGCAGTCAACACCGCAGAACCTCCGGCCAGTCCAAAAATGAACAGGGAATACACATTAAAAATCTGCGTTCCCAAAGAGGATGCTGTCAATGGAACATCCCCCAATTCCCCGAGCATAATGGTGTCCAATATCTGCGTAAGAAAGACCAGCAGATTCTGCAAGGCTACCGGAATCGCAATGGTAACGATCATTCGGAATAGCTCTTTATCCCGCGGCATCTTGCGAATGTTTTGCATAATCCCCCAACCTTTCCTCAAAATTCCCGGGAATCCCGGTGCAAACAACGTCAGTGTACCACATGCGCACACGAACTGTCAATACAGAATGGGAAGTATGCGGAAACACCACAAATATCGGATAAAATCCCACGACTCCTTCCAAACGCACATTCCTGTCAAATCGCAGCTTGACAAGACAAAACCGGAGACGGGATAGCATCCCGTCTCCGGTTTTAAGAGGAGAAAATTATGAAAAGTGTACTTATTATCAATAAGGAGAAAAAGGACGAAAAACTTTACTTATCCTTCTGTGGATTCCACCAGCGTAACTTCGGCGGTAAATGTTGTACCAGATTGTGGACGTACCACCGTCAAAGTTACCGTATCACCAGCAGATTTATCTTTAATGACACTCTTAATGGTATTGGAAGAAGTCACACTCTGACCATCAATTGCGGTAATCACATCGCCGCTCTTCACACCTGCGGAAGATACAGACTGGTTGCTGATCGAATCAACATACATACCAACCGGGAGTCCATAGAACCTGGAAACCAGACTGTCAATAAACTGTCCGGAAATACCAAGCATCGGACGGTCTTTCACATAACCATAAGCTTTCAAGTCACTGATAATCGGCTGTGCTGTATTGATCGGGATTGCAAAACCAATTCCTTCAAAGGAAGTATCTACAATTTTTGCTGAGTTGATCCCTACTACCTGACCGTACATATTGACCAGTGCACCGCCCGAGTTACCAGGGTTGATTGCGGCATCTGTCTGGATATACGCCATCGAAGTACCGGTAGAAGAATCTGTCATTTCACGGTTCAGGGCCGAAACATAACCAATGGTAACACTGGAATTAAATTCCATACCGCCTGGGTTACCAACTGCAATCACCTGGTCGGCTACCTGAAGAGAATCCGAATCGCCAAATTCGGCTGGTGTCAGACCGGTTGCATCAATTTTGATCAGAGCAAGATCGGTAATTTCATCGCTGCCGATCAGTTCCGCTTCATATTTCTGTCCGTCGGAAGTAATGACCGCCAATGAAGTTGCACCTTCTACCACATGCGCATTGGTAATAATATACCCATCTTCGCTTGCGATAATTCCGGAACCTTCACCCGCCGGAGAAACATAGCTGTCTGTCTCAGTGGACGCGCCCTGGAAGCCAAACGACTGCTGTACCTGATAGTTCTGGATACACACAACCGACGGGATTACTTTTGCTGCAATTTCCTGAAGAGTCATCTGTCCGTCAACAGCTGTCGGCGTTACCGAACTGTTATCCACTTTTGTAATGGTAAACGCCGGTGTACCGCCATTCACCTGCAAGGAAATATATCCGTTATTGACCAGTGATACAAATCCTGCAATGGATCCAGCAGAAATAATGCAGCAAGCAAGCACGCCGCATACGGCGGAAAGCACAATCTTTTTTGCCTTGCCCGGCTTTTTCTCTTTCGGAGCCTTTTGCGGCTGTGGTGCCCATTGCGGTCCGTTATTGTTATGATAGGAACGATAATTTTCGCCCTGCCAATAAGTCGGAGTCGGCTGCTGCCATCCGTTGTTCTGCGTGTTCGAGTAGGAATTCTGCGAAGCATTTTGTTGGGAAGTTTCTGTCTGGTGCAGATCTGTGGACTGCATATTGCTGTCCGGCATACGGTTATCAGAGCCGCTGTTTTCATTCGGATTATATTGATTATCATAAGGTGTATACATAACACATCGTCCTTTCGTTTGTTCTTTCAGCCCTCTTCATTTGCTATGCTTTTATTATGCTTCGAAGTTATGAAAAGATTGTGAAATCCCTTCATATTTTTTATGACGGAAGCGAAAAGAAAATGTTACACAAAAGCCGCTGGACAACATAAAAACATAAAATCCCTACTAAGCATGTCTGTCCCATCTCTGTTACTGGATATTTTACTGCTCATACTTGGAAAATATTTTCAAAAAAATACCGCAGGCAATCTGCCTGCGGTCAGCTTGTAGAAAAAGATTTTTGAAAGTTCCAATTGCAAAAAACGGTAAAAATTTTTCAGGGAACCTCTCGCTAGGGTTCCCCACGCCGAAACAGTCCCCCGGACTGTTTCGGCTCCCCTCCTGAGCTTTTTTCTCAGGAACACAGGTTCCGCCCGTTGCGACGGGCAGTCAAAAGGAGCGCTGCCCTTTTGGAATACCCGTGTCTACGCTCCCGCTCAGGTCGGCGCCTTGTTTGTGCGCCACGGTCGCACGGCACCCTTTTGACAAAGGGGAACGAAAACTTTAAGCTGCAAAAAATATTGCACATTTTTTCCTTTTGGGGATTTTACTAAGATTTAACTGAATTTCTGGAGCAAATGGCTGCGGTTAAGCGATTTCCGGATCACGATACAAAGCGGAACTGACGCAATGACCGCTATCACTGCATTTGAACCGGATACTACAAATTTTGTCCAGACGATTGCCATAGCAGGAGCAAATTCCATACCGAGCAGCATATTCTCCACAAATCCTTTGAAGAGATACAACACCAGGTAGGTAAGCGATCCTGCTGCGGCAGCCAGAAACAGGAACCCGATATTTTTCCCCGGATGTTGGCTAATCCCGGAAATTTTTCCGCAAGTAAACGCCATCAGGAATTTAAATAAAAAAGTAAAGGGGGCACCTGCAAGGTGCATAGGATTCAAGACATCAAAGAAAAAGGAACCAATTCCGGCAGCTAGTCCGCCACGGACAGGACCGAGTAAAAACCCGGAAAGCAGACAGAACACATTTCCTAAGTGCAGACGAGTATCGGGGCCAACCGGCAGCGGGATAGAAATCTGAAACATGGAAGAAATCAGGACGAGCGCTGCCATCAAGCCGGTAACAGAAATCTGAAGAATGGTAGATTGTTTTTTATCCATGGGAAATTCCTCCTGGAAAAGCAAAATATGTTTCACAATCCGGAATCTGTGAGCATTTGCAGTATATCATAGAAAACTGACCATGAAAAGATGCTAAATTTTATTTTTTTAATAGGGTCAGATGATTCTAATGGTATCCATTACTCAACAAAAAAAGACCCTGCCAAAAGCAGCGTCTCCGTTTGTAGAAAAAGGCGTTGAAGAGTCAGATTGTATAAATCGGGAAACTTTTCGAGGGAAACCTATGGTCGGCACTTTCTGCATGCAGGCTACGCCTTCCTGATTTTATGTCAACAAACACCGTACCTCCACACTTCCCCTGACCCGCGGCCCGTGTCAAAGCTGTGCCCGACTTTCCAGACTTTGTCTTGCGGGTGTCTGTCGCTGGTCTTGGCGCTGAGGGTGAATTTACAAAACAACGCCAACGCCCGGCAAGTACCTCACAGACACGCTTTTTGAAAAAACACCCGATAACTTTCTGTTTTTACTTCGCTCCGTCTATCGGGAGTATGTCGTTACTACCGGGCAATTGCCCTGACGCTTTTCTTCGCAAAACTGCGCCGCCTCGCATCAGTCAAGGCTTCAGCCTTAAAATAAAGCCCTGATTTCCTCCATATGTGCAACTGCCATATCGTATCCTTCCTGATACGCTTCCCGAATCTTACCGAGGTCTTTTTCCATGCTGTTAATTGGTCCCGACGGGCGAAGCAACACAGCTTTTCCAGAAGCTGCCTGTTCTTCACAGAATTTTACGGTCTCGTTATACGCTTCATGACGCGTCAGCAAAACCTTTTCGAGCCGCGGGTACTTTTTCCGCAGTACCCGCGCGGCTATTCGGTTTCCTCTGTCCAGTTCCTTGCGGTATCCTTCCGGCCGTGTCAGCACGATCAGATTCCGCTCCATCCCGTCAAGGATCGCTTTCCGAATCGGGATCGGATCACATAACCCGCCGTCATAATATTCCTGTCCGTTCAGCCGAATCGCCGGAAACAGCAACGGAATTGCACATGTCGCGCGCAGCATCGTAAATTCCCGGTCCGTCCTCAACCCGTCAAGATACTCCGCACGGCCAGTCCGCGCGTTCGTCACCCCTACCAACACTTTCCCCGAATACTGAAAGTAGGTGTCGTAATCAAATGGCACGTATGTCTCCGGAATCTCCCCATACACAAAATCCAGCCCGAAGAGACTGCGGCATTTCAAAAAGTTCCTCGCCCCTACATACCGTTTATCATGCCGGAACCGCGTGAGTATCTCCAGATTTCTCCCTTTCTGCCGGGATATATATGAAACACCATCGCTGATCCCGGCTGATACCCCAATCACATAGTCAAACATGATCTTGTGATCGAGCAGGGCAT
>CALWKP010000075.1 GCA_944381295.1 uncultured Clostridia bacterium
TTCTGCTTGCCCGGGAACCAATAGCCCTAGTTATCCTTTTCTTCCCCAGCATTTACCAGCGCCCAGGAACTCAGCACTGAACCGTAACCCAATCGCAGTAATGCATAGGGATCGTCTGCATATTTCAACGCATAATCCAGGATTGCCCATCCGCCCATCTGCGACATATAACTCATCGTATAGGTCGCATTCGTCGAACGGTAATCGCTCCCGTACCAGTAATACGCCGGCTCCAACACCCCGCGGCACGCGATATTATACGCCATCTGGCGTTCCATAAAGTTTTCTGCCTGTTCCCGCAGCACCGGCGGAGAAAAACGGTCTTCCCGCACGGTATTTTCGGCACATTTTAATGCATGCTTTGCCAGCGCATGCGTCGATTCAAATCCCGTTGTATCAAACGGGTACTCCGAACCAAACAAATCTGTGCATTCCAGCACAAAGAATTTCATCTTGCGTTCCCAGTGGCGTTCCAGGCGGTCGGCTTCCCCGGCCATCCCTTCTTCCCGCAATGCCGCAATGATCTTCTCAATGCACAATTCATTGTACAATCCTGTCTTTAATGCATCCCAATGATCCAGCTCCAACGGGATCGTAAACATCGCTACCGCCGTCGCGCACGCCCTGCGCAGATAGGTCTCTTTCGTCTGGCTCAGCGGTGCATCCGGATAGTCCCGAGCGATCCGATACAGATTGTAGTACATCAACGAAATGTGCGGGTAATCGTAGATCCTCCAGATATGCAGCTTCCCTCTGACCCCATCGTCACTGCTATCCCGGTTTTGCTTCCAGTCCGGAATCCCATAAATCCCATAAGGGAATTGCTCGTCCTCGGTGCATTGCAGGCCGCCCCACACAAAGTTTTCCACATAGCGGTCAAGCGCCTCGATCTGAGACGGTTCCGGATATTCCGCCAATTTTCCGGAAAGGAATGCCGGCTTCGATAATCCCGGGTCATCGCAAGTGACCTCATAAATCCGCCAGCCTGTAATCAGGTCATAATTGTCCGGGCCCAGAAGTGCCCCCGTCTCATTGTTCCATTCCGCCAGCAGGCCGTAATACCATTTTTCCGGGTCAGTATGCTGGTGTGACGCAATAAACGCCCCACGCTTTTCAATCAGCGTTTTCAGCGGCTGTGTCACGAAAAAGCTCACAGGCATCCAGCGGTCCCCGGCATATTGCACATACACGATGTTTTCTCCTGGATGACGGAACTTTAACCGGTAAATTTTCCGATTCCCACACGTTTCTTCTGTGACTTCTGTCTCTTCCGGATAGGGGAACTTCACTTCCAGGTCTTCCCACTGGCTCGTCAGCGCGAGCGACACCGAACTTCCCTGCGGCACCGTGTATCCCGGCAGGACCTCTACATCGATCAGGCCGTTTTCCGCAAACTTTTTCCGGGCGTCCTCATAGTCCGCCGCCCACACATACCGCATCGCGAACACATATTCCGCGCCCGGCTGCAAGGTGCAGGAATTCCCCCACACTGTCCGGCGCGTCTGCTTTTCCTTCGCCGCACGCACCGCCTTTGCTGAAAGCGCATACACAATCAGCACGCCCTTGTTGCGCACATCCGGCTCCATGGCGATATATTCCAATGCTGTCCCGTCCTGCGGCAACGCCAACAGGAACGGGCCCTGCCCGTCGCAGCGTTCAAACACCAGATGCGAGCCATGGCCGCCGATAAAATTGTGCCCGATCACTTTATCGCTCGCACTCACGCCCCATTCCTGCAACTGTGTATTGCACGGGAACGGCATTCCAAAATCCAAAAGCTCCAGGGGCTTATCTGAAATGTTCTTTACCCGGTATTCCCACCGGAAAATTCCGTCCGCCAGCACGCTCCGGTGTTCCACCGTGACCGGTAAACCTTCCTTTTCCGCCTTCGCTGTATACCGCACTTCCCGTGCCCCATATTCAGGCGCCTGTGCGCTCCACACCGCTTTGTCTTCCAGCAGCCACTCTTCCTCTTTTCCATTTTGGCTCCATGCCATCCGAAGTTCCCCGAAAGAGCGTCCCGGCAGAATATACTGAGTCTCCCGTTGTCCCGCGACCCCTGGTCCCGGTTTCAGGGAGCACAGCTGCCCACCTTCTACCTCTGCATGGAAAGATCTGTCGGAAAGTTGATAGCGCGGATAGTTCGTTGTTTGCTGCATAGTACACACCTATACCTTTCCGCCCGGCTGTTACCTCTTTCTGCCAGGCTCCTGTATTTCCAGAAAAGTGTTCCGTTTCGGGAACTTCCTTCTCATTTTTTGCCGATTAGGTCTTGCGAAAAACGCCCCTCCGCTCCAATACGGGCGAAAGGGCGCCTTCCGTTGCGAGCTGTTTTGCAGCCCTTTTTTGGGAGAGTTATTTTGTCGCAGCATTTGTGCAGTTATCGATCCGGTTTCCCATTCCGCCGGCTGCCAAAAGTTTATCCTTTGACTGCGCCGATCGTCATGCCGCTGATAAAATATTTCTGGAAGAACGGGTAGACGCAAATAATCGGGAGGGTAACAATCATGGTAGTCGCCGCGCGAACCGACGACGTCGTCAATTTGCGCATCGCTTCCTGGAGCTGCTGCGCGTTTTGCAGTTTCGCCGGCTGATCTGCTTCCAGCAGGATCTTGCGCAGATAAA
Organism: uncultured Clostridia bacterium; assembly: GCA_944381295.1. Classification (GTDB taxonomy): domain Bacteria; phylum Bacillota; class Clostridia; order Oscillospirales; family Acutalibacteraceae; genus CALWKP01. The sequence continues at coordinate 2,626 of CALWKP010000075.1, forward strand.
CCTGTAAGGTATCCCAATCGCCGGCCGGGTTGTAGATCATAACGTCGAACCAGCTGTTCCAGTGGCCAACCGCTGCCATAATGCCGATTGCCGCCAGAACCGGTACGCACAGCGGCAGGATAATCTGGAAATAAATCCTCATTTCTCCTGCACCGTGGATCCTTGCAGATTCCATCAAAGATTCCGGTAAGCTATAAATATACGATGCAATCAGCATCATATAGTAGGCACTAAACAGTCCTGGCAACCAATATACCGTAAAGGTATTCAGCAAACCCAGGTTTACCATCAACAAGTAGGTAGGAATCATGCCGCCGCTGAAATACATGGTAATCAGGTAGATCACGCGCATGAACCGCCGGCCCGAAAATCCGTGTACCGTAGTCACATAGGCAAGAAGGCCGGAGCAGAAAATGGTTGTTGCCGTACCTACCACAACACGCGCTACGGAAATGATCGCGCCGGTACCGAGATGGCTGTTTTCAAACATATAGGTATAGTTGGAAAGCGTCCACACACGGGGCCAGAAATACAGGCCGCCGTTTAAAGCATCGGTACCTTCATTGAATGAAAGGACAAGCTGATTCCAGAAGGGATAAAGCATACAGAAGGAAAATACAATCATGAGGACGATGTTGATGATATCAAAGATCCTGCCCGAAAACGTCGGCCTTTGATAAGGGGCCAGGCGTTCTTTTTCTTTTTTCCGCATATATGCCCCTCCTTACAAAATAGACATCCCGGTAACCTTACGGGCGGCAAAGTTGGAAATCAGAACCAAGGCAAAACCGATTACTGATTTCAGCAGGCCAACTGCTGTTGCAAACGGATACCGGCCCATCTGGATACCATAGCGATACACATAGGTATCGATTACTTCATAAACGTCACGGGTCATAGGAGTACCAACCAACAGCTGGTATTCGTAACCGGTATTGAGCAGGTTTCCTACTCCCAGGATGAACAGCAATACGATCGTTGGCAGGATGCCCGGGATCGTAATATGCCATGCCATTCCAAAACGGCCCAGGCCGTCTACCGCACCGGCCTGATACAGCTCTCCGTCTACGCCGGAGATCGCAGATATGTAAATAATGGCGGACCAGCCCACATTTTTCCAGATACTTGCAATGATCTGAATCCACCAGAAAAGAGAAGGCTCATTCAGATAAGAAATAGGTTGATCGATCAAACCGATCGCCATGAGCAGTTCGTTGATAGTACCATTGCTGCTCAGAAGGGTATTCATGATACTGGCGACCACAACCCAGGAAACAAAGTACGGCATATAGGAAAGAGTTTGTACCGTACGTTTAAATTTCGTATTATGAATTTCATTGAGAAATAAGGCAAATACAATTGGCGCAATAAATCCAAGCGTCAGGTTTAAACCGCTGATTACTAAAGTATTACGTAAAATTTTGCCAAAATCGGGCAAAAGGAAAAATTCCCGAAAATATTTCAGGCCGACAAATTGACAATCCCACAGGTTCAGGCCCGGACGATAATCAAAGAATGAATACAACAGTCCGTACATAGGACCATACGCAAAAATAGCTACCCAAACCAGCGCAATCGCGCTAATTGCCCATAAGCTGCGCTCACGTTTTAAGGTCCTCAGGAACTTGCCCCGCGGGAACCCGCTGCTTTGCTGAACAGACGCTGTTTGTTTACTCATAGCAGATTCCTCTCTTTAAAAGATAGCCGGCAAAGTGAAGTCTATCTATTTTTCCACTTTGCCGGCCTGTCATTCTACGCTCCCCTCTTCCCGAAGGCGCGCGCTTTCTTCAAAAGGACCGATTATCCTGCCATTTTTGCAGAGTTCGCTTCATAGGACTGCTGATAGAATGCTTCCAGGTCCGCAAGGCCCATGGTATTCAACGCTGCCGCAGCATCATTGAACGCCTGTTCGCAGGCTTCTTCACTCGATGCAGTCATGATGTTCGCCCAATAAGTCGGCAGACTATCTTTGATGGTCTGGTTGGTCTGGCTGATCGGTTCGTTCGGATCAAAGGTTACACTGTACAGTGTGGTGTCGAATGCCGGAGCTGTATAGTTCTTCCAGCAGATATTTACGCCTTCGTCAGAGAACTCACCAGTTTCCGGATCTACCGGCCAGTAGTCGTAGATGGATACGCGGTCTACACGCGGGTCGATCTTATCGAAATCGCTCAGTTCGTCGTCTTTGAGCCAGCCGCCAGCAGTTGCCAGAGTATAGATGGTACCGCCGTTGCGTTCTTTGGTGTCGTGATAATAGATGTTCTTCTGAGAAACGTTCATGATATCGTCGCTGACGATCCAGTTGCCGTTTTCATCAATGTTCCAGTTGTTGGTCTCAGAAGGTGCGCCCCATCCGGAGATCATGTTGCCGAGTTCGCTGTTTTCCCAGTTGATCCAACGCATAACGTCAGCCGGGTTTTCGCACTTATCGGTGATGATGCAGCGGGTAGAGCCGATAAAGTTGCTGGTCAGCAGAGTAGTGTCTTCCATGGACAATCCAGGAGCCGCCACAGAAACGTTCATGAAACGCTTGTTGATATCATAGTCATCACCTTCTGCAACAGACCAAGTCTCATGACCGCCGGTCCATGCATACCACCAAGTACCCAGGTTACCGATTACACGGCCGGTGGACAGCTTGGAAATGTAATCTTCATAAGTGGTGTTCAGGTAGTCAGGATCGATCATGCCTTCGCGCCACATCTTGTTGAGCAACTTAGCAATTTCCAGACCTTCCGGAGTGTTGATCCAGTGGGTGAAAGTGCCGTCATCGTTCACCTTGTAGCCGTTGACAAAGCCATAAGCGCCGAGCATCGAGTTCACCATGGTCATACCTTGGTCAGTGGAAGCGTTGGTTGCAGTTACTGCATACACTTTGTCGCCGTTCTCGTTGGTCGGATGGTTTGCAAGGACTTTCTTCAAAGTCTCGTAATACTCTTCCGGAGTCTTATAGATTTCATCTTCCCCGAGTTCCAGCCAATAGTCGTAACGGATACCGAAGTCATAGCCCGCTACGTTCGGGGTCTCACCCCAAAGGGTAGCTAATTTGTACAGCTTGCCCTCGTCGTCGCGGAGCATGTTCAGGTAATTGCCCATACGGCGGGTAATATTGTCGCCATATTTCTCTACATATCCAGTCAAATCTACCGCACGGCCCTGCGCTGCGAAGGTATTCGCCATATCATCGGGCATATTGGTGATAACTTCCGGATAGTTGTTGGAAGCCAGCATCATGTTGAGCTGTTCGGTGATATCATTGCTGTAAAAATGCCAGTCAAACTGGACATTCATATTGTCAAGCAGCCATTTATCATAAGTAGCTTTGCCGCCCTTTGCATCATCTTCAAAAGTCTGTTGGTCTGTGGAGTTACCGGCATAAACAGAAATTGTCAGGGTCTCTACCGGCGGATCCCATCCATATTCATTCACTGTTCCGGTTGTTGGAGAAGGTTCTACCAGATCCCCCTCAGTGGTTTCTCCGGTAGAGGAAGTCCCTCCGGAAGAAGTATCATCTGTTGAAGAAGAGTTACCGCTTGTCTGAGAACATGACGCCAACGAAATAGTCAGCGCTGCAGCCAGGCACAAGGAAATAATTCTGTGCAAGGTGTTCTTTTTCATAAAAAATCCTCCTTTTTGGGATAATTGAAATGATAAAAAGGCAAAGCCTTTTTCTCCAAAGTTACATTTTTCCGCCGCATTACTTTATCGTTTCAGTAGTTTTGTAAGAAATATTGTCATGATTTTTACAAAATCATGACAATGCAGTACTGCATTGGAAATTTTTTTGAAATTTTTGAGCTTAAAAACCACAACTTCATTTTTCTCTGCCTCACAAAGAAGAAAAATAGGGAAATTTACGCTCTATTCCAAAAGAATTCTTTTTGCAAAAAAGGATATGAAATCTTTTTCATAGTGAAAAAACATCATTATTTCTGAATTTCTGTTTTGCGTTTAAGTTACATTAATTTTAACAATTTCTATATATATAGTCAATAGTTTTTTCATAAATTTTTTATTTTTTTAGATAATTTTTTAATATTCTTAATAAGAATTATTTATATAAATTCACACCGATGAATATTATTACTTTCGCAAATTAAAACAGTAGTAACTTGTTATGGTGTTGTATCAGCGTCAAAAATTCTTTCTTCTCATTTATTTCATCGAACTGTCTCTTTTTCAAAACATTTTACTAATAAATCGTTTCAGTAAAATTGCATAAAGAAGTTGCCTCTATAGAGGCCACGGATTCCCGCTCTATATAGTTACATTTTAAAAATTTCAACGGAACCGATCCCCGTTTTCCTTCCAGAGAATGAATCAATCGTGCTGCCGTTACCCGCCCTAGCTCCCGCAGCGGAGGTGCTATCGTCGATAACCGCGGAGAGCAATACCGGCTTACAAAACGATCGTCAAATCCGACTATCGAGATCTCTTCCGGCACAGAAAGGCCCATCTCCATCGCTTTTTGCAAAACTCCATATCCCATCTGGTCGTTCATAGCAAAAATTGCTGTCGGTTTCTCCGAGTAAGAAAACATCTTCTCTGCCGCCGTATATCCCGATGCCTCTTCCCAATCCCCTACCTGGGTATAAAACGGATTGATCGGTATATTATACTGCAATAACGCTTTCTGATATCCCCGTAACCGCAGCTGCGATGGGATCGAATCTACAGGTCCCGCAACAACTCCGATCTTTTGGTGCCCAAGCTTAATCAGGTGTTCCGCTGCCTCAAACGCCGCTGCTTCGTCATCGATATAAAAACTTCCCACTACCGAGCGTTGTTGCGCAAAACAATAACAACAGGCAACAGGCTTGCCAAATGTCGATACCACCTCTGTCACATCACGGTAATGGATTCCCACATATATAATCCCATCCACCGAATCGCGCAGTGTCGTATCTACCAGCTTCGTAATCTCTTCCTGATATTGCTCAATCGTGGAGAACGAATTCCCTATTTTCGGGAAAACACGCAGATTGTCCAAAATAATATGATAGCCCGCCTGTTCTGTATACTCACAAATCCCATCTACGATCTCCGGTGTAATAAATACCGTCAAATCTTCTGCCACTACTCCTATTGTCTTGGTACGGCTCGTCCTCAGGCTAACTGCCGCTTTATTTGGGCGATATCCCACTTCATTCACAATATCCAAAATCCTGCGCCGGGTTTTCTCACTGAGCGCTCCCGAATTGTTGAGCGCATAAGAAACCGCCGTTGAGGAAACACCCGCCAATTCAGCAATTTCCTTGATTGTGGCCATAGATATTCCCCCTTACTGGCTTAAGTATATAGAATTTATCGGAAACTGTCAACTTTTTGCGAAAAACAAACACGTCTTACGCTATGTGCTAAAGACTGCTGTCCTTTTCCAAACAAAAATCTGCCGCAAAATGCAGACTTCACACTTCACGGCAGATCCCTATTTGAAAATTATTTGCTTTGCAAATCCGTACCTAACCGGTCTTCCTGTCTAAACTGCTTGCGTTATCTTATTTCTCAAACACCGCTCCACGAGACCCGGAAGTCACATGCTGTGCGTAACGTTTGATATATCCGGTCAACTCACGTTCCGGCGCTTTCCATTCCGCACGCCGCTTCGCCAGTTCCTCTTCGCTCACTTTCAAATTCAACATCCGATTGGTGATATCCACTTCCACCAAATCGCCGTCCCGGATCAACGCAATCGGACCACCAGCCAATGCTTCCGGAGACACATGACCTACCGCAGCCCCGCGCGTTGCCCCTGAAAAACGTCCGTCTGTGATCAACGCCACGCTGGACCCCAGGCCCATTCCCGTCAATGATGACGTCGGCGCCAGCATTTCGCGCATTCCCGGGCCACCCTTCGGCCCCTCGTAGCGGATTACCACGACATCACCCGGCTTGATCTTTCCGCCCAAGATGGCTTCCGACGCATCTTCTTCACAGTCAAAGCATCTTGCTGGACCAGTATGCTGCATCATTTCAGGAGCTACCGCCCCTTGCTTGACCACAGCCCCCTCCGGAGCCAGATTTCCTTTCAGCACGGCAATCCCGCCATCCTTCCGGAACGGGTTCTCCAGTGTCCGCAGGACATCCCCATCCGCAGCCGGCGCTTTTGCAATGCGGTCTCCTACTGTTCCGCAGACTGTCAGGCAATCTGTGTGGACAAATCCACCGCGCGACAGCTCCCGGAATACTGCCGGGATTCCACCCACTTTATTCAGGTCGGTGATAAACACCTGACTTGCCGGATTCAGCTTGCACAGCTGTGGTGTTTCACGGCTCACCTTATCGATGCTGTCGATATCCAGCGGCACACCCATCTCATACGCGATCGCTGTCAGATGCAATACCGAGTTGGTGGAACAGCCTAATGCCATCTCCCCGCGCAGTGCATTTTCAAAGGCTTCTTTTGTCAAGATATCGCTCGGCTTGATATCTTCCTCATACAGCCGCAGGATCGTTTCCCCTGCCGTTTTTGCCAATTGGATGCGCTCGGACATCACTGCCGGAATCGTTCCATTCCCCGGAAGCGCCATCCCGATCGCTTCGGTCAGGCAGTTCATCGAGTTCGCCGTATACATTCCGGAGCACGAACCACAAGTTGGGCATGCTGATTTTTCCAACGCAGTCAGCTCTGCTTCATCAATTTTCCCTTCTGCATAGCTGCCCACTGCTTCAAACATTTCCGACAGGCCAAACCGTACCCCATTATGTTCCCCGGGCAGCATCGGCCCGCCGCTTACAAAAATACTAGGAAGATTCATCCGGCATGCTGCCAGCATCATCCCCGGTACGATTTTATCGCAGTTCGGCACAAATACCACGGCGTCCACGGGATGGGCCGTGAGCATGACCTCTATGGAATCTGCAATCAGTTCGCGGGAACACAGGGAATATTTCATCCCTTTATGGTTCATGGAAAGGCCGTCGCACACACCAATTGTCTGGAATTCGAACGGCACACCGCCCGCATTGCGGATTCCTGCTTTGACTGCTTCCCCGATTTCCTTTAAATGACGGTGCCCGGGAATATAATCACTGGCAGAATTCACCACCGCAATAAACGGACGTCCCATTTCACTGTCTGTCAATCCCAACGCTCTTAACAAAGAACGATGCGGCGCCCTCGTCGGGCCTTTTTTCATCAAATCACTTCTCACTGGAACCACTCTCCTCAACTGGTACAGGTTCATTATGGATGATCCTGTCCAAAAACTCTTTACTATCCTGAAAATACTGTTCTTTCTCTTCTTTGCCTTCCAGGCTCGTCCCCTCGAGGACCCGCAGCGATATCCCTAACGGCTCCAAATATTCCTCCGCGTATTCCTCGCTGCAAAATCCCTCATCGATCCATTTTTGCTGGATCTCTGCCAACGCTGCACAATCGCTCCAGGCGATCCGCATATTCTGATAATCCGTCGCGCCTTCTTCCGGCGTGGAACCATCCTCCACATACGCAAACATCCCGTTTTCGGTCTGGCTCAAAAAGTTTTCGTCATCCATGATATAAATCAGACTTTCCCCTGTCTGCATATCTGCGGAATACTTGGTGACGCTTGCCATCTGTGTGTACATATCCACCGACGCATTCATCTGCGCTTGTGCTGTCGCTGAACTGGTATCTGTTTCTTCCCCTGACGATAACGCGTACACATTGATTTGTACCACTACTTGTCCGTCACCGTTCAGATCTTTGCCGTAGGGCGCAAGATCTTTTCCAAGCTGCTCGGCAATTGCCTGCTGAGACGTATCTCCGGTTACAATGGCAATTTGATAGTCCGGAGTCACCTTCGATGCGATATCATAGATAAAAGTCCCTACAATAAAAGCCCCGATGATCGCAAAGGCGACATGGAATTTATGGTAATACCAAAAATTCTGCCATTTCGATTTTGGGGTATCCGCCTTGATCTCCGCACCGGGTTTATTGATCGTTTCTTCTCCGGCGTTCCAAAGATATCTGTCACGGGCCAAAAAATCACTTCCTCGATTTTATCGCAGGGGTCCGGAAGTCTCTTGCCGCAGCCGGCACAGCCGGTTTTTCCTACCGAGAATTCCTGCCTGCTTTTCTCTTCTTTCCGGCTCTCCATGCTTACCGCATCACCGCAAACCACATGCAAGTCCGAACAGAACAACATGCAGTAAGTATAGCATACAGGGGAAAAATATTCAAGCAAACACACCCCTTGCGGAAGAGTTTTACAGTTCCTTCATATCTTGTTTTCTTCAGGTTATTATTTGCGTTACCAACCATTCTTTTTCATTTTTATTTTCCCGCACTGCCCGTCATTTTTCCAAGAATTCCCCTGCATTTTCGTCTTATTGACGATACCTATTCATCCAGCTATTAAGCCTCCCCCTGCTTTTCACGCCAAGGAAATCTTCCGCCAAAAAACAGCTCCTCCCTTCTATTTCTTGAGGCGGAAATTTATGCATAAAAAATACCGGTATCCGTAAAATCATACGGATACCGGCCACTTACTTCCCATTTAAGGGTGCTTTCCATAGGTCCGGTAATATTCCACATAATACCGGATATTATCCCATGATACATCTGGCGGTACCAAATGGTCAATCCAGGGGAAATATCCTCCTGTTTCCCAAGCGATCTCTAATTTCCTCTTTACCTCTTCCCGAATCTCCTCTTTCCCTTTGGAAAGGGCAATTTTATCAATCCCTCCATGTACGCGGATTTGCGGGAACTTTTTCCGGATTTCCGGAATATCCACCCCTGCACTTGCCTGTGCCGGCCAAATTTCGTTGATCCCATCTTTTTCCCATACAGGCAGCATCTTGTTACAATTCCCATCGGAATCTACGGCAAAACTCCAAACGCCCAACCGCTTCAAGGACTTTATGATGCTGCAATAGCAAGGCGAGAAAAACTCATCAAACATTGCAGGGGAAATAATCGGCGCTTTTGTGGAACACATATCTTCAAAAAACATGATACGGTCAAATT
>CALWKP010000076.1 GCA_944381295.1 uncultured Clostridia bacterium
AAAATTTATTAGCGCAATTTTCCGCATCCGGACCCACTCCGGCTAAAATTTTCAATCCATCCTGGGAATTTCCATAAACAGCCCCAAGGGCAGCCGCCATGGGCAAACCGTATTCTTTTGTTCCCGGGATGCCTACCCCCATTGCATTTTTTAAAATATTCCTGCTAACCGATAGTTCTACCGATTCGGGGAAATCCCCTAGCAATTCACGGGCCCGGGCGACGGCTAACGCCGCCGCTACCGGTTCCGTGCATCCCTGTGCAGGGGCTAGTTCTTTTTTCAGAATCCCCAAATATCCTTCTGTTTCAAAAACTTCCATTCCCATATTCTTCCGCTGCTTCTACCACCCAACGCAGATGTTCTAATGGAATATCCATTGGAATGGTGCAATCCGCCCCTAAGATCGTTCCCATAGTTCCCGCATCGTCTAAAAGCCTGCGGGTTTCCGCCTGAATCTCTTCCTTGTTTCCGCGGTAGAGCAGTCCTCCCTTGCGATTATCAAAACCGCCCAGGATACAATCTGCTTTCGGCTTTAAATAACTGCGGCCTTGTGAAAGCGTAATATTTTCGATGTAAACCGCCCAGTTATAAATCCTGGCCGGATATTTCTTCCACACTTCCAAATGGTTCCGCACGCCATCGTAGCCGCACATATGGAAAATGTTATAATTGGACACTTCATTGGCGCTGACCAAGGCCGGCAAGTCACTGGGAGTTACGATTTCTTCGTATTCCTCTGCCGTGAAACGGTTGATCTCTCCCCCTTGTACCGAGATGTAAGCACCATCGCAGCCTGCCTCTTTAATCAGCCGGTAAACCAATTCCGCGTTATCTTCTGCGATTGCAGCCATTGCGTCCATCAAAGGTTTCCGGTCCTCTCGGATATGTTCCATCACCCTTTCATCTCCTGCATAAAACCGGACCAGAGAAAATGGAGCAAAAATGTTATAGAACAGGCAGCATTCGTCATTTAACGCTTCCTTGATGCGTTTCGCCCGCTCGACGCTTCCCTGGATAAAATTGCTTTTGGAACCGTTTGGGCGCACTTTGGACCAATCTGATGCTTTCTCCATTGGACCCGGAAATTCAAAACTGATCCCATCGCTCATAATTTTTAAAATGTCAATACCTGACTTCCGATAGAATTCCAGGTGAGATTTTGCCGCTTCCTCTCCACGGACCTGCTCGGCCGTAAAGTGATGCCAAAACCCGACCGGTACCCGGTCCACCTGCTTTTCATCCAGGGCATTCAACACTCTGCTTCTTTTGTCCATTGCCGTATCTCCTCCTATTTAATTTTCTCTTGCATTCATTGTATCACAAATTTCCACCATATTCGATACGGCTTCTTCTACACTTAACGTTCCTAGGGTAAGTTGCGACAGCTCTGCGGTATATCTCGGATTCAATTCGCTATATGCCGGCGTATATGGTGCCGGAATCAACCGGTTCAATGATTCCACAAATACTTCGCGGTCTGCTTCATCAAATTTCGGTCCGACAAATCCATCGAGGGACTGTTCCAAAACATCTTGCCTTACTGTGATCCCAAAAAGAGAACGGTCAAACAAAATCGTCTGGCTGTCTTCCGCAAGGATCTCCTTTATGATCTGCCATGCGGCATCTTTCTGTTCCGAACCAGCTGGAATAATCCATTGATCCAGGAAGGATGCAGAACATCCTTTGCCTGCTTTTCCCGGCACTGCTGCGATCCCTGGTGTAAATTTATCAATATCCCGGAACGCGCTCTGATTCCATGTCCCATCGACATAGATGGCCAAACGCCCTTCCTTAAATAAGTCAGCAGCTCCCATTACCTTGGTATCGTTAGAGTTGAGCATGCTCTTATCCTGAACAGCCATCTGCCCAAAAATCTGATAAACTTCCAGATTCAGCGGTTCCATGAGAAGACACTTGTAATTTTCATCATAGACACCCGGTCCGCCATTCCCCTTCAGGTAATGTTCAATGTGCAGGATAGAGGTATGTGTGCCAAATCCATAAATCTTATCCGCTCCGCTGCCGGAGGTAAGCTGCCGGGCCATTTCTGCTACCTCCTGCAATGTCGTCGGATTATCCCAATCCTGAGAGGGATACGCTAACCCTGCGGCATCAAACAGATCTTTATTGAAATACATGACGACTGAATATTGTCCAGATGGGATCCCGTATGTTTTCCCATCCACTACGGAAGCTCCCTGGAATGCTTTATCAAAATAGTCTTCCATATTCAATTCAGATAATTTGTCAGTCAGATCAGTGATCTGGTTTTTGGAGATCATGACCGGCATATAAAATTCTGCGATCTGTGCCAATCCTGGCGCGTTCCCTGCCGCTTGTAATGCCATAAGCTTTTGATAAAACGGCACCCATCCGTCCGAAGGGATCTCCAGCAGTTCGGCCTGGATATTTTTTTCTGCAAGCCGTGCATTGATAACGTCCAAAACCTCATTCATTCCCTCTACCGTGGGAGCCGACGCACTGATAGCAATTTGAACGGTCTCCAGCGGACCTGCTGTGGAAGATTCGTTTTCTACCCCGCTTGCGGAAGATTCCTGCGACTCTGAGGTGTTCCCCGATGAGGACGTCCCTGTATTGGTGCATCCTACAAGAACCATCAGACAAATCAGCATACTCCAAACCGGCATAAACTTTTTCAACATAATAACACTCCTTCTCCTCTTTATTTTTTCTTTTTATCCTTTTACACCCGCTACTGTAATCCCTTCTACAAAATGCTTTTGTGCGAGGAAAAATAATATCATTGTAGGAAGGACTGACACAGTGGATGCTGCCATCAATAATGACCAGTTGATATTATACATAACCTTATAGGTACTCAGTAAAAGAGATACCGTGAATTTCTCCGTAGAATTCAGCATAACCAAAGGCGTTAAAAAATTATTCCACGAATTAATAAAATTATATAGTCCTAAAGTAATCAGGATCTGTTTGCACAAAGGCAAATAAATCACACAGAATATCCGGGCATATCCCGCACCGTCGATCCGAGCGGCTTCCATATAAGCGTCAGGAACACCCGCCATAAACTGACGGATCATAAACACCCCATAAGCATTCAAAAGCACATTTGGCAATATCAATGGCAAGTAGGTATCCACCCATCCGATCCTGCTATAAGCGACGTACATTGGGATCAAGGTAACTTGAGAAGGAACCGTCAACGACGTCAGCAGGATCATAAACACCAGATTTTTCCCGCGGAAACGGAGTTTTGCAAAGGCAAAGGCAGCCATTGAAGAAAACAACAGTGTGCCAAATACATTTGCCAGGGCAATCAACAAGCTGTTGATGAGCGACCTTGTCAAGGGCTGGACAGTAAAAGCTTCGTAATAGGAATCCAGCGTGATAGGATCCGGAATCCATTGAGGAGGCATCCGCATCACATTATCCGGCGTTTTCAGCGACGTTGTAATCATCCATAGAAGCGGAATCACTGTAATCATTGTAATGGAAAGCAAGATCAAATGGATAAAAGCATGGCTTATGTACCGTTTCATTTTAAACGTCATAATTGACCTTCCTTTCTGAAATGTAAAACTGCAGGAAAGTAGTAAGTCCCATAAGCAAAAACAGCACCCAACTTGCTACTGCCGCCGGACCAAGTCTTAAATACTTAAAGGAATAATCATAAATAAACATACTCAACGTATAAGTCGCAAAAACCGGCCCGCCCTCTGTAAGGATATAGGGCTCATTGAACATATTGAAAATCCCTATCGTCAGCGTGACAAAAATGAAGAAGGTTACCGGAGAAAGCATGGGGATAGTAATACTGCGGAATTTCTGCCATGCATTTGCCCCGTCGATTTCAGCCGCCTCATAATAAGTGGTTGAAATCCCCTTCAGGCCGGCAAGAAAAATAAGAAAATAATAGCCCATTTTCAACCATACCGACATGATCAGAATCGTTACCCGGGCCCATTGGGGATCGTCCAGCCAAAGCGGGCCTGTATCCCCAATTTATCAAATACAAATACCAAAAGTCCAAAATCAGGTGAAAATATCCAAAAAAACACCATCGAAATCGCTACGGTAGAAGTGACCATCGGGAGGTAAAATGCACTTTTGTAAAAGGAAAGTCCTCTGATCTTCCGATTGCATAACAAGGCCAAAATCAGCGACATGAGCATGGTAACTGGTACGGTCGTTATGACAAACAGCAAGGTATTGAGAATGGATTTTGGAAACAATTCATCACTTGCGAGCAGTTTGAAATTGTCAAAGCCAACAAACTGGATAGGATTATAAAAGTCCCACTCGCAAAAACACAAATAAAGCGAAAATACCACGGGCATTACGGCAAAGAGTAAATAGCCAATGACTTGCGGTAATACAAACAGCCATGCTGCACGTTCTTCCCTTTTATGTGCCGCGATCAGTTTCTTTTTCGTTCTCATAAAAATCCACCTCGCATATTTTATCCCCGGCCGTTGTTTTGACTATATAATACAGAAAGTAAACCAAAAATAATATGCATATCATTCACTAAATTGTGACCAATATTAACTTTTTTCAATGTCCCATATTCCCACAGACAGAAAAAGGCCGCTGCAAAATAATCCCTTACAGAAAATTACACACAAAAATCGGCCCCCAAAAAAAGCCAAGGCAGCTTCTTTTGGGGGCCGATTCCCGTGATTATGTCCGTTTTTTGCGCAGGGTACTATTGTGTTTTTGGCTTCGCAGCAGCCTCTTTTCTCTTGTCCGCCTGTCTATCTGAAAACCTGCATAGGTTCCAGGTCCTCCAAGATGGTTTTCACTTCTTCGGCCGTACAGCCAGTCGTATAGATATCCACACGCTTGTGTCCATACGCAGCATTGGCCCATACCTGCCCATCATATCCCAGGATCAGGCATTCGGCCCCATCCTTGGTCACAAAAACTTCACTCTGGTCATAAGCGCTGTTCAGGATATATTCCGGTTCCTCCCCATAGTCCGCTTTCACATTATACTCATATGTAAGAGAAAAACGTTTCCCATCATCCGTCGTATACCCCATATGCGCTTGCGCACGGATCAGACTTCCGTCCGCCGCACTTCGGAAAAGCGTCAGCACCTGACCGCCTTCGTCCGGCGTCAATTTCGGGGATAAACTGGTGATATCCCAGTCGATCAGCCCTTCCACAAAAACCCTGTCTGCATACACGCTTGAGGCCAGGGATTCTACAATGAGATCCCCATAGTAACTGCTCTGACATTCCGCTACCCTCCGGCGCTCCCATCCTTGTGCGGCATCCGGATCTTCCTCATACGAAATAACGGTTTCCTGGTCAAACAATCCGTCCTCCATCACACGGTCAACATATTCTGCCGGCGTCTCCAAATCCGCATTTTCTTCTGCGCTCCCGGGGACTCCGCAGCTCAGCGCATATTCTTCCGGAATCTCCTCCGATTGTTTTTTCATCAAAGCTTCTATCGTATCAAAGAAAAAAACTTCCCTATGGTTGACTGCGTAATCAGCTGCGAATGCTGTGAATGTCAACATTACTGTTAAGAGGGCTGCAACCAGAACGATCCGTCCGATCCTTCTGCGCCCCACAGCAGCATCCTTCTTGGCATCAATCATCTTCAAAACCTCCTCCAAAGTATCGTCGGAGGCATGAACCGGCGAAAATGCCTTCCTGATTTCTTCTCTCATTTCGATGCCTCCTCTAACAGAATTTTCTTGAGCCGTTCTTTTGCCCGTTTAAGTCTTGTACCAACTGTTCCCTGGGGAAGCTTCAGCAGACTTGCAATCTCTTTCATCGTATATCCTTCATAATAATACAGAAAGATCACCACGCGATATTTCTGGTCAAGCGCCATGACCGCATCAAATAACTCACTATGCTTTGGCCCTTCTACGGTAAGGCTATTGGCGTAATCTTCAAAATCTTCTGTCCGTCTCCACGGAGAACGCCAGTATTTTTTGCACTCATTGAGAGTAACGCGAATCAGCCAATACTTTAAATGCTCCTCATTTTCAAACCTTTTTTCCGTTTCATAGAGCCGAAGCAATACAGTTTGCGTTACATCGTCCGCATCCGTTTTGCTTTTCAGGCAGTTAAAGGCAAGTCGGAAAATAGTATCCATATGAAGTTGTGCCAGTTGAATAAACTGCTCTCTTGTAGGCATGAAAACGACTCCTTACGTTACGAAAAGCTTTTCAACTAAAATATCCATCAGGATGCTTTTTTTCTTCATTTTTTCAAGAAAAAGTCATATAAATTTATTACAGATAAATTCCTATCATTTCGGCTCCAGAAAAATACATCGTTTCTTTTCTGTTTGATAAGTCATCTTTTTACAAAGATTTCATCAAAATCTAACAAAACCTTCGTTGAAGGATCTCACAAACCATTATAAAATAATCTCGAAATCTTTTTTAGGAATGATGCACTATGGTTTTGCTGATAACGTCCGGTCAACACTGTATTTCCCCTAACGTTCAGAAAAAGCCATGAAATTACAGCCGGTCTGATGGGAACACATCGCTTTATGCGACGCCTTTCCTCAGAAACCGGCTGTTTTTATTTCTTTTGATTGGAGTGGTGTTTCCATGATTCCCTGCAAGTCAAGCTGTCCTCATTACCAAGAAGGATGCCACAAAACCTGTCTTTCCTGGAAAGCTTTTTTGCAGAAAAATCAGATAGAAGAGCAAAAGAAAAAAGCTTACCTTTCGCTCCACAGCGAAATATGCAGGACTATCATCCGACAATGTTATCAAACGCTTCCATTCCCTGTCCATCGCTGATTTTTCCACGCGAAAGAGTCAAGATACGATAACACAGTTTCTTTTTGCATACATTCCTACAAATTAGATAATTTGGTCCAACATGTTTTCAAACGTATATAAACAGACACTCGTTTCAAATTTATTCGGCGGTAATTTTGCCGTACGGATACTTGGTTCATTTCTGGTTCTAATGGGAACTCGTTCTCTCATAAAAGCTAACGCTGTCTGTAAGACATAAGGATCCACAGTAACTAAGTCTCCGGAAAGAATAATGCAGTCTGGATCTAAAATATTGCGGATCATCAGCATAGCTCGCCCTAAATAGGTAGCAACGTCCAACAAAATTTCCTGCACCTGAATGCTTCCCATCCGGAAAGCTTGAAACGCCATATCAAGAGAAACCTCTCCATGGTTTTCGTCCACCAATGCACGGAAAATAGAACATCCTGATGTTTCTGCAAGCAACCTTTTTAACCGCTCAATAATATGCGCCTTTTCACAGTAGAACTCGAAACAGCCTCTATTTCCACAATAACATTCCGGACCATTTTCATTGAGGGATACATGGCCGATCTCACCAAACATATTATTCTTTCCCTGAAGGATTTTCCCATCAATATAATAGGCTAACCCTACGCCTGGTTCCAAACTCAGAAAGACCACACTTCTGCTTCGAAGCTCTTCCGGTAAGAAACGGATTTCATAACTTCCCTGAATCCGAAGCGCAATATCTACAAACACAGGAATCCCTGTTGCATACTGAATTGCGCCCGCTAAAGGCAATTGTTTCCATTTGCCTTCCAGCCAGTCTACCCTTCCGTCTGCGGATACCATTCCAGGGACAATTAATGTCATTCCAGCAATTCTTTTCGTTTTATCTGAGTTTTTCGACAGAAACTCTAAAATGTTATTGACAATTGCGGCTACTACTTCAGATGCATTTCCGTTTTCAATGACCATATTGACAACCGCATCCTGGGATGCTTTGATTTGTCCATTGATATCACAGAGCCGCATATAAATGGTACTGTGGCGGATTCTTACGGATAATATTTCATAAGCTTTCTCATTGATCCGCACCAATCTTGATTTTCTGCCTACGGAAGAACTTTTTTCATCTGTCTCAACAATTAAGTTTTTCTGTACGAGTTCTGTGATGATGAGCGCTACCGTAGCAGGACTGATTCCCAGACGTTTTGACAGTTCTATTCTGGAAATATCTTTATTCAGAAGAATTTCCATCAAAATCATTTTAATATTGGACTTTTTGCTTTCTACAATAGACGGATTCATTTGTATTCAGTCCTTTCATCGTCACTTCCATTTTAGCAACATAAAAAAACTTGAGAAGACGATTTTCTCAAAAGGCATAACTAAAATTCTAAATATATGCTAAAGCAATCTAAAATCATTTTCCTATACCACAGCAGTAAAAAAAATAATTGTGGTATTTATTATCATTATACTAGAAACAACAGAAGATTCCATAGATAAACTTAGACAAATATAGTAGAAATTATGAGAAAAGCTTACCAAAACATTTCTAAAAAGGCAAAAATCTCCTTACGATGACTTTACAAGTCCACTTTATCTTTTCCTAGGAACGAAAAAGGGATACCTTTGCTAACAAAAACTCTTTCAATAAAGTCCTGTTAGTACAAAAGTATTCCTTCCGCACAAAACAATCATTCTTTTTGCTGACCGGGGAACTTGCCGTCTTTTCTATGGACAAGTTCCCCTTTTCCAATGGATACACTTTTTAATAATAATTTATTATGCTGTTGAATGAGCCAATCTTTTTTACCACAAGGAAGCCCCTGAAACTCTTCTGGAAAGTTTATTCGCAGAAAACACCAAGATGAAATTCACGATGGATTGTGTTAGACCAATCGCTGTTGTCAAAGAATACTGGGTCTGTTCAATACCCAAGCGATAGGTATAAGTACTAATAACATCACCAACATCATATACCAACGGATTATACAGAAGGAAAATCTGCTCGAACCCAATGGTCACCATCTGTCCAATTTTCAGAATCAACAAAATGCTAATGATCGGCAATAATCCCGGAAGAGTGACATGGATTGCCTGTTTAATTTTTCCTGCGCCATCTATTTTCGCCGCTTCATAAAGTTCTGTATCAATGGAGGCAAGCGCGGCAATATAATACACCGACTGCATTCCAAGTTCTTTCCAGACTGCGGTAAGAACAATGATCATTCGGAAATATTCCTGTTTTGCTAAAAAGTAAATCGGTTCTCCGCCAAGGGCCTCGATCAGCTTGTTGAGGATCCCGCTGGAGGGAGAAAGCGCCGATACAATAATACTCGCCGCTACTACCCATGAAATGAAGTGCGGCAAGTAGCTTACCGTTTGGACAACCTTCTTGAATTTATTCGACCAAATCTCATTCAGGAAAATCGCAAAGATAATAGGGATCGGAAACCCTATAACGATCTGCATCAGGTTGATGACGATCGTATTCTTGAAAACTCTCCAAAAGTTTGGGTCCGTCAAAAACTGCTCAAAATGTTTGAATCCTACCCAATCGCTTCCCCATACATCCTTAAACGGGCTGAAATCCTGAAACGCGATGATAACGCCATAAATCGGGATATAGTGGAACACAAACAGCAAAAACGCCGCCGGCAGAATCAGCAGATATACCGGGATATCGCGATTGGGTTTGAATTTCAATTTCGCTGTTGGTGGTTTTTCCAGTTTTTTATGCGTCCTTTTCTGGGCGATCGCTTGACTCATACTCATACCAATTCTCCTAATCCCATGGATATTCAGGATAAGACCGAGGAGATCCCTCCCCGGTCTTGTTTTCTTATTCTATGCCATACTTTTCTTTGCATTCCGGCAATTTCTCATTGAATTCATCGGTGATGCTTTGATATTTTTCCACCAGGCTCTGCCGCTGCTGGTCGAATTCATCCATGCTGATTTCACCCATGATCGCCTTCAACAGAATACTTTGCTGTTCTGCAATGGCTTCTTTGGTCTTGCTGTTTGCTTCGCTGGAAAGCGGGATCAATGTTTCCATCGTGGTTCCAGCTACGGCAACAGGCGCATACCCGATTTTTCCATACTCTGCATTGTAAAGATCGTCAAACGCCTTTTCGTATTCTGCTTTGTATGCCTCTTTAAATTCATCGGTCTCCTTCATAGCCGCAATCGAAAGTTCGCCTTTTACCTTGATCTTATCCAAGGGATTGTAAGAGAACATTACGCCGTACACATTCCGCCAGTTAGAATCTGAATATGCTGTTGCATCAAAAACCTTTTCCCCGTTTTCCACAGTATATTCTATCCCTTCACGGCCATTCGTCACCAAATCCAGGACTTCGTCGCTCAGGAACGCTTCAATGACTCTGGCTGCCGCATCAGGGCTCTGCGTCTGGGAACTGATCGCAATCCCCTGGTTGCCCACCACCTTTTTCGGCACATACATCTGATAAGGATCCAAGCTTTCCGGATCTTCAAAAGGCCACTGTACAGGAATAAATTCCACATGCTGTACATTATTCATAGACAGAAGATCTATGGAGCCGGGAACAGATGCTAAACTAGCAGAAACTAACAAAACATTATTATTTCTTCTCTTATCTGTATATGTCTGCTGCGTAGTTGTTGCAAATTCCTGGTCAAGAAGGCCTTCGGCCAACAGTTCCTGCGCAAATGTAACCGCTTTTTCCAAATTGGGGTTCTCAAATACATTCGCAACCTTGCCATCAATATACTGCCATCCCCATCCATTATCGCAGCCGAACGGCTTAAACAGGAATTGCATGTAGTTCGTCATGCCCATGGAAGTATACATGATCGCATCCGGGAATTCTTGCTTTACTTGTTTCATTGCTTCAACCCACTCATCGAGTGTCGATGGAATGGTGGTAACACCGGCTGCCTTCAACATATCATTTCTGACTAAAAGGTGCCATCCATCTTCTGTTGGCAACGACCGCAGCAGATACAAATTTCCGTCGTCAGCTTTGCTGGCTTCCAGCATAGCTTCATTATACTTTTCAGACAACACAGCGGAGTTGGCTACAATTTCACTCAGCTCCAAAAAAGCTCCGTCTTTCCCATACTGGTTCATATCTGCAATCGTATTGTGGATGACGATATCCGGAATGCTCCCGGAGGACATCATCAAATTAAACTTTGTTTTCAGATCGGCATATGCCGGTACAGTAACTTCGGTAAATTCCACATTTGCCAATTCTGCAATTTTATTGATAATATCATTATTCTTATAATCGAATTTATCAGGGATGCTTCCGGTACCTCCGGTATGATGGAACATCGTTAACTTTGCTTTCTCGGTACTAGAGGACTCTGAAGCGGTAGAATTGTCCCCTTCTGAGGCCGCCGAACTTGTGGGTGCATTGGATGAAGTACATGCCGACAAGAGAAACATTAACGTGAGCAGAAGTGCTAGAACACCAGTTAACTTTTTCTTTACCATTATTGATCCTCCCCTAAAATTTGTTTGGAATTCTACTTTTTTTATACACTCCTTCAAGTCTTGTTTCAATGTTAGAATTTAGCACATAAAAAAACGTAACCTCATAAAACTTTCATGTAGTTTACACAACCACTTTGGGAGAAGAATCTTCTTGATACGAATCTGTTTCTCCAAGCTGCAATCGATAAGTATTGGGGGTATATCCGAATTGCTTCTTAAACTTGCTGATAAAATATTGCGGTGTCGAATATCCTAATTCTCTTGAGATCTCTTCAATCTTCATATCTGTCTCAAGCAGCAGTTTTCTTCCATACTGCATTTTTAAACTCGTCACATAAGCCACAAAAGTAATATTGCATTCATTATGAAAATATCTGCTTAAATAATTGGGACTGATATTGAGATATTTTGCGACAGTTTCGAGTGAGAGTTGCGGATCGATAAGATTTTCTGAAATATACTTTTTGGCCCGGTTAATAATAATCGATTCTTCTCTATCTTTTTGTGAATCCATATCGTTTTTTTCCAAAAGCAATTGTTTCATGCTTTGCGAAAAATCGTCCAAATTGGAGAAATCTTTGGTTGGATCTTGAGAAATCCCATTACCACTTTCTTTTCCATAAATAAATTGATTCAGTGCAGCCGTCAAAGGCAGCAATACCGATTGCACGGCCTGCCAGCTACATTGTTCCGAACGCAAAGATCCGATAACCGCGTCAAAATCAGATAGGATCTTATGATAATTTTCACACTTTAAGGAGTTCCTCATGTTATTTACTAATAACTCGTGTGAATAAGGAGTATTCTCATATACTTCAATTTCCTGATAGGTAAAAATATGTTTATCTGGATATAAGTAGCTGTATGCAAGCCCTCTCACAATTTTTTCGCAGGAATTCGACACTTGAAAAATGTTATCCACTTCAGGCCCTATGACCATATACGCAGTAACATTTTCGCTCGCTTCATTGACTGCATTGATACAGATATCCGGCAGGATTCTATTGCCACAGTTGTAATTCAGAAAGACATAGAACAAATCCCCATCATGATATACTGTCCCCGTAGAAAAATCTGTATTGATACATTTTTCGATAATTGCTTCTGCTTTCGTTTCTTCATATTCTTCATTTTCTTTTATACTGTTATCTTTCCAAACAAATTTCAACGCCAAAACACAGAATTTGGGGTATGGAAAATCTACTTTGAGGGCCTTCATTTTCTTGGTGATCTCTTCGGCAGTTGCGGACTTGTTTGAAAAGAGCCATGTGACAAAATTATTGGTCAGCATAGGGGATAATTCCTTCATCTCCAGCTCTTTGAGTGCCATGATTTCGGACAAATCATCCAGCGTTTTGTTGATGAGGGAATATTCATTTTGAATTTTAGATCCTGTAGTATAGGGGATTCCGCTGCATTTCGCCGCCAGTTGGCGCAGCGGCTTTGACAAACGTTTCGCCGCAAACAGTGAAAGAAGCGCACTACCTTAGCTGCCTACGGCCTTTCCAAAGACTTTTATGGAAAGAAAGTGGTCAATTACTTTTTCATCATCACCATGTATTTTTCCGGCGGATTGATCCCCATGTACCTGTTAGTTTCCAAATATCTGGGACTGCGCGATTCCCTTCTCGCCTATTTCCTTCCATATCTGGTCAACGTGTTCTATCTCATCGTTTTGAGGACACAGATCGAAACCCTTCCCTCCAGCCTTATGGAGGCTGCTCGTGTGGATGGCGCCGGCGAATATCAGATCCTCTTCCGCATCGTCTTCCCGCTGCTTACCCCGACCATCGCTGCCGTATCTATGTTCATTGCTTTGAACAAATGGAATATGTGGTATCCGGTTTTGCTCTATTCCACAAAATCAGATACCTGGACCCTTCAATATTTCCTCCGGGCAATGGTATTCGATCAGACTCTTGCTGCCATGTCCAATCCGGATTATGGCTCTGACCCAAACAGCCTGATTTCTCCACTCAACTTCCAAAATGCTTCCATTGTTCTGGTTGCCGCTCCTATCGTCTGTATCTATCCTTTTGTCCAAAAGTATTTTGTAAAGGACATTATTGCAGGTGCTGTAAAAGGATAATAAAACCTTTTTTCCACATTGTTTTTGTTTCCTTATAAAAGATTTCTACTTCATAGAAGAAAACAAAGGAGAATCAGTTGTTATGAAAATGTTCCAGGAAAGTATTACCGTCCAGTCGGAAGGACTGCATCCCACATTCCACGACATCACCGCACAGGTAAAGGACATCCTTGCACGTTCCGGTATTCAAAACGGTATCCTCACGATCTATTCCCATCATACTACCTGTTCTGTCATGGTTCAGGAATGTTCCCACGATAAGACTTATTTTGGTCCGGAATATTTGCAGCAAGACCTTTGCAATTTAATGGAAAAATTAATCCCGACCTGCCGTGTACAGAACCAATATATGCATCCCGGCCCGGAGCACATTAAATTCGGTGAGGCGGCTGGAGATCCCGGACCATGGGCCAGCCTGAATACAGACGCACATCTGAGAAGCTGTTTGTTCGGACGCTCCGAAACCATTCAGGTAGAAAACGGCGCCCTGGATTTGGGAGAATTTGGATTTACTTACTTTATCGACTGGGATCAGGTACGTGCCCGCACCCGCGTTGTGAAAGTCACCGTGATCGGTGAATAAGTCAGATCATGCAGCAAGAAGGTGTTGGGGATGAGTTTAAACATACGTGTCCCATTTTTCGAAGTTGGCGTAAAAAATTATATTTACGGGGATGCGGTATTGGATTTGGCCATTGCCGCCGATAAGGCCGCGCAAAAATATGATATCGACGTTCTGTTTACCGCGCCGTACACCGAAATACGTCGGGTTGCGGAACATACTACCCATTTGATCGTTTTAGCACCCTATATGGATACTTTGCGTCCTGGCCGCGGCCAGGCGGATGTGCTGCCCGAAGCGATCAAAGCTGCGGGCGCAAAAGGGGTCACGGTAAACCATTGCGAACGTCCCATGACCCTTCCCGCGATAAAAAAGA
This sequence comes from uncultured Clostridia bacterium, assembly GCA_944381295.1. Lineage (GTDB taxonomy): Bacteria > Bacillota > Clostridia > Oscillospirales > Acutalibacteraceae > CALWKP01. The sequence continues at coordinate 14,242 of CALWKP010000076.1, forward strand.
CAATCGACCGTGCCCACGAATTGGGAATGTTTGTTTTTGCCTGTGCCGACACCATTGCAGAATCCCAGGCGATCGCGCAGCTGCATCCGGATATCATCAATCCGGAGCCCACAGAATTGATTGGTTCTGGAAATACCAGCGACATGGGTTATGTTCGGGAATCCGTTCGGGTCATCAAAGCGATCTATCCGGATATTCTTGTGGAACAGGCTGCCGGTATTACCAACGCACAGCAGGTTTATGATTTTATTATGGCTGGTTCGGATGCCGCCGGCGCTGCATCGGGTATTGTCAATGCTGCGGACCCGTTCCGGACTTTAGAAGAGATGATCTGTGCCGTGAGAAGAGCGGCCGACGATCTCAAGAAACTGAAATAATTAGGAGGCTCCCATGAAATTATTACGGGAAACCATCACCACTCAATCCACCGGTATGCGTCCGACTTTTACCACGCTCACTCAGCAGGTACAGGAAATCGTGGACCGCTCCGGTATCAAAGACGGGATTTGTGTCGTATATTCGCATCACACCACTTGTTCTGTGATGACACAGGAAAGTTCTTTTGACATGACCTATACGGGGCTGGAATATTTACAGCAGGATCTGACCGATATTTTTGAAAATATTATCCCTACCTGCCGCAAAGAAGGCCAATATTTACACCCTGGTCCGAAGCTTACCGAATTTTCTGCCGAACATGGGGAAAGCAAACCGGAAACCCTCAATACCGACGCCCATCTCCGTTCCGTATTCCTGGGACGCAGTGAAACGGTCGTCATCATTGACGGCAAATTGGATCTGGGGTCTTTCGGAAACATCTACTTTGTCGATTTCGACCAGACAAGGCCTCGTCAGCGTCAGGTTCAGGTCCAGGTCATGGGAGAATAAATTTTTTGCAATACCGTTCATGAGGAATCCGGAAGGTTTTTCCTTCCGGTTCCTTGCAAGCTTTTCTGGCATTTCCTCCCGACTTTTTGTTCGTATTTTCATCACAAGGGGGATTTTTATCAATGGAACGGTTGAGGCTTACAAAAGACCGTTTGAAACAAGAGTTATCGCAATGTGACCTGAAACCAGGAGACTCTGTCCTGATGCATAGCGGTCTCAAAGCGCTTGGATGGGTCGAAGGCGGTGCCGATAGCGTGATCGACGTTCTTCTGGAATTGTTAGGTCCTCAGGGAACGCTTATGGTACCGGCTTTTTCGTACTGCTATGCCGGACGGCCCGGAACAGTACCTTTTGACCCCAAAACCACTCCCGGTTCCCGAAACGGAGCGATCGCAGATCGCCTGAGACAACGTACAGGTGCTGTGCGCTCCGCGCATCCGTCCCATAGCTTTGCTGCTATCGGAAAGAATGCGCATTTTCTTTGCGATCATCACCCTATCGAACATGCGGTAAGTGACCCATCTCCCCTGACACAGCTTCTCGCCCTTCATGGGAAGGTCCTTTTTTTAGGATGTGGAACACAATCCAATGTCATGCTTCACTTAGCGGAAGCCCTCGCCGATTTCCGTTATGACCATCTTCCGTTCCGACCGATTTGGGGAGAAGAATATTTGATCGCTTCCCCCGATGGTCCTATCCGGCGTCCTGTCCGGGAACATCCCGGATGCGATAACCATTTTCCTATGGTTGCAGAGTTATTATTACAGGAAAAAAAGGGGTCCTGTCATCCTGTGGGGATGTCAGAGGCGTTCGTGTTTTCCGCGGAAGATATTCTGGACAAAGGACTTTTTCTGCTGAAACAAAAACCAGATATTTTCCTTTGTCACGACCCATCCTGTGAAGCCTGCGGTCCCAGACGGGAATATCTGAAATCATGCGGCGCAATTTCCGAAGTATCCGCCGAATAATTTTTGCCTGACATGGATTCTCCGGCATTTTGCAGGAGAAAAAGGGGGTCTTGTGATTGTTATTTCTTGGGATTGATATTGGAACAACGGGAACAAAAAGCATTTTATTCACGGAAAAGGGCACCATCCTCAGCCGTGCTTATCAGGGCTATGGATTATCCACGCCATTTCCCGGATGGGTGGAACAAAATCCCCTTGATTGGTGGGAAGCTGTGAAAAAGACCGTAAAACAATGTATGGCGAAAGCCCCACACGGTGAGGAACTTCATTCCCTTGCGATTTTGCTTATGTGCGATAAAGAAGTAATAGAA
>CALWKP010000077.1 GCA_944381295.1 uncultured Clostridia bacterium
ATTTAAGCGTCGAGCGAAGCGAGAAAAGAATAGGAAGTTTTTTTATTTGCGAAGGGTAACAAAGTGTGTGAAATGCCCGTTTACGGGCTGCGGGGCAAATGATGCAAGTGGCAGATCATTCAGTGCCTCTTGAGAGGTTTGCCGGTACAATGCCCTTCCAGGGCTTACTCCAGCCCCCGGCTTTGCCGGGGGTCCTGACTTTCGGCGTTCTAATCGCCCTTTTCTTTATGGTTGTTAAGTACGCTGGCATACTGCTCCAAAAAATGTTGATCTCCCTTGCTGTCCGACTCATAAATCTCCGGAGCACTGTATGTGATAAAATACACCCAATTTTCTTTTACTGCGACATATTCCAGCCAACTCTCATAGGCAATATCTAACCCCTCTACCTGTCGCTGTTGGAACCCATCTTCCCCGCGCGCAAACAACGCATCCCGCATCAGCGTGTGTGCGTAATTTTCTGCCTGTTCTGCTGTCGGCATGCAATAAATATCCTGGTAAATCCACCAGCTTTTTTCCCCTTTTGATACATATTCCCTGGTATTCCAGTATTCCGCAGCAAGAGAACGTCCTGTTTCCACAGAACTTTCCTCCCCTTGCCAATTTTCTTCCCGGTTTCCGGAAATTCCTAATTCCTCCAGCATCACATAAGGACCATCCGATGTTTCCGGCATTGGGTAATCTTTTATCGTAAACCACTGGACCACGGATAAAACCAAGAACACTGCACACAATCCAAGCAAGCTCCACCGCACAGCTACATGGAATCCCGGACGTTTTGCCTGATGGTTCACCGGAATCCCTTTTTTCATATTGCGATACAGCCGGAACACCGCTATCGCGCCGTAGAACTGCGTGTAAAGTACCAACAGCAGGATACAAAGCACCGTCAGTACCACAGCAGTGGCTTCCACCCAAGCTCGCTGGAACTGTGTCTCCAAGCCCGACAGCATTGCGACATCGTTCCCAGAGATCGACACCGTCAGTAAACAATCGATTCCTAGTAAAAGGAGTATCATCAAAAAGGACAGCACATAACCACGCAGCAACGGCTTGAGCGTAGGTGCCTGCTGGCGCGGGTCCGTATAGATTTCCACCAGATCACTTTCGCCTTTTGTACTGAACACATGCATCCGTCCACTGCCGCAAACATAGTCCCATCCGCTTTCCTGATACAGTTCCACTTGTTCTTCCGGCAATCCTTCCTCTTCTTCCAATATCTTTGCCGGCGAAAATTCTATCCGATACTGCCTTTTTTCCGGATTCCCTTTGCGGAATTTGCTCCACCATGCCCCACGTTTTTCCAACAGCCATCCTTTTGCTGCCATCTGTTCGTAAAATCGCTCGTTTTCTCCAAGCTCATACTCTTCCGGATGAATCCGATAACATTTGTTCATTGTTCTTTCAACACCTTCCCGTCCTCAACCATCCGGCACAGTCGTTCATATTCCCGGTACAATGCTTCCTTCCCCAATTCCGTAATCACATAAGTTTTCCGCCGGTCCTCTTCCGATTCCAGTGAGATCATCCCATCCTTTTTCATCCGGGAAAGCACTCCATACAACGTCCCCGGCCCCATCACGACACGTCCTCCTGAAAGCTCCCGGATTCGCTGCATCATTCCATATCCATGCCCCGGATGCAGAAGGGCTAATAAAATATAATAGGTTGCTTCTGTCATCGGCTGTTGTTCCATATCGCCCTCCTATTATGTCTCTCGATATATCGTGTAACATAATAATAACACAGCCTTTTCCTGCTGTCAATCATGCTGAATCTCAGACCACCACACTTATATCTCCGGGAGATTCGTGGGGCGGCAAAACATCCCGAAACAGTCTCGCCAAGCACCTAGCTGTAACCACAAACTATTTAAGGCAAATTCTCTGAAAAACAAAAGTTTCGCCAGCCCATCCATGGCCAGCGAAACTTTTCCTACGATCCTGTTATTCCTTTTGTCTCACATTACGCCCGGTTCTGCCTGGCTGTAATATCACGAGCTACCACGATACCTGTGACCGATGCCTGCATCAATCCCCGGGTGATCCCTGCACCGTCCCCAATCGCATACAGATTTTTTACCGCTGTTTCAAAATGGCTGCCTACCTTCACTTTTGAAGAGTAAAACTTGACCTCCACACCATACAACAATGTATTTTTGGAGTATAATCCCGGCGCCAATTTATCAAATGCCCGCAGCGCTTCCACGATACTTGTAAGATGCCTGTGCGGCAATACAAACGACAAATCTCCTGGAACAGCATTTTTCAACGTTGGTACTGTCGTGGATTTCTTTAGCCGGGTTGCATCCGTTCTGCGTCCCATCAGCAAATCCCCTAACCGCTGTACCATGATTCCTCCGCCAGTCAGCATGTTTCCTAACTGGGCAATATATTTCCCATATTCGATTGGCTGATTAAATGGCTCTGTAAAGCTTGTCGATACCAGCATCGCAAAATTGGTATTATCTGTATGCTTGTCCTCGTCCGCATAGCTGTGTCCGTTTACCACTGCAATATTCCCTGCATAGTGTTCTTCACTTACCAGTCCGCCCGGATTCATGCAAAACGTACGCACCTTGTTTTCAAAGGTATCCGAATAGTAAACCAGTTTCGCTTCATACAGATTTTTGGTCAGGCCATCCATCACAGAATTTGGCACTTCGACCCTTACCCCAATATCTACTTCATTATTTACCGTTTGCAGCCCGTTTTCCTTCGCAATGCGGGAAAGCCAATCCGCGCCCCCACGTCCTGGCGCTACTACAACTGCATTCGCTTCATAGAATCCTCTTTGTCCATCGCGTCCAATCGCCCATACGCCGCGCACCTCACCATTTTCTGTCTCTACGGTATCCGCTGTGGTATACTCCAGAAAGGTGAAATTCGGCTGCGCTGCCAGATATTCCTGCATCCCACGCAATACCTCAAAAGAATACTCGGTCCCCATATGCCGTACCGGACAAGGAATCAACTGGATATTATTCTTTTTCGCTTCGTACGCTACCTTTTCCGTGAACTTATCGTTCAGACCATAGACTGTTTTGGGCGCACCAAATTTCAAATAATATTCTTCATCCGCATAACGAATCAGTTCCTGCACTTCATCTTCCGGCAGGTAATCTGACACATTCCCACCA
>CALWKP010000078.1 GCA_944381295.1 uncultured Clostridia bacterium
CTGGAACAATCCCATATCAGCTACGGCGATTTTTTTCGCAATGCCCCGGCCATGCATCCAAACCGTGAACTTATCACAGGTAAAATCTGTAACGTCCGGGTGGAGGAGATCGAGGATCCTCTGATGCAGGATATCCGCCGATTGGATGAGCTGGCCAGGGGCAGGGCTATGGAACGGATTCTGCGTCGGTAGCTGCCGGCTAGGTTCCGTTCAGGCGCAGGACCTTGGTCTGTGACGGGGGCCGCTTGGCCTGGACCGGGCAAAATCCCTGTCCCTTGCAGGGAAATCGCCAAAGAGGCTAGCGCTGAGAGGTCTGTGGCAGTTCCTGCGGCAGGGGGCTGCAAAAAATTGATTCATCAGGGAAAAAGCGCGGGTGATATGGACCGCATAAAACCAGGCGAACGCGGTTCCCGTACAGGCTTTGCCTGCGCTAACGATAGGAGGAACAGTAATGAACATTTGGCATGATATCGATTCGTCCAGGATTACCCCTAATGATTTTATGGTAGTGATCGAAATCCCCAAGGGCAGTAAGGCAAAATATGAACTGGATAAACAGACCGGGTTCCTGGAACTTGATAGGATTTTACATACGTCCACGCATTATCCGGCAAACTACGGCTTTATTCCGCGTACTTTTGCAGATGACTTCGACCCGCTTGATGTGCTGGTGCTTTGCTCAGAGACCATTTATCCGATGACATTGATTCGCTGTTATGCCATCGGTGTTATCACGATGCTTGACAACGGCCGTAACGATGAAAAAATTATCGCGATCCCGTTTAACGATCCAACCTATAATTCGTATACAGATATCAGCCAGCTTCCAAAACATATTTTTGATGAAATGGGCCATTTCTTCACTGTATATAAAGCATTGGAAGCGAAAGAAACAGCAGTTGACGAGGTAAAGGGAGCTGACGCGGCGGTAGAGATCGTCCAGACAGCGATTGAAAATTATAAGGATCGGTTCGGGAAAAAATAAGAAAACACAGTCATAAATTTTCGGGACAACCAAGCGGAATCCAGGTATGACTTTCTGGATTCCTTGCTGTCGCTAATTTGGAAAACACGGGATTTTTGTGCAGAATAGGGAAGAAACATACAAAAATGAATTCATAATTTATTAACAATTTATACACCATCTGTTCCCATCCCTGACGGAAAAACCTCTATACTGTAATTGGTAAGATTTGTTTTGGAAAGGGGGATTCCTTTGGGAAAAAAAGCTTCGATTCTCGTTTGCGTGACAGGCCAGCGTGACTGCGATCGGCTCATCCGCGTTGGGAAAAAGCTTGCAGCCGAACGCTCAATCCCGATGCAGGTGCTCTGTGTACAGCCCACCTCTGCCGGATATGATGCAAACTGTGAAGAGTTGGAATACCTGCGCCAGACTGCTCAGGGCGCAGATGCCGAAATGACGGTATATTTTGATGATTCTGCGGCGTTGATCGCAGTTGGATTTATCAAACAGACGGGAGCCACCCATGTTGTCACCGGTATGGCCGGGACGCCTGGGGTCGGACTGCCAAGCAACGGTTTTATTGAAATGGTACATCAACTTGTCCCGGAGATTCCGATCTCCATGGTGGCAAAAGACGGGACGATTTATAATATTTGCCCGGCAAATAAAAAGAGCCGTCAGGCGTCCTGTCCGGTTGTCTGACTGGAATGGGAAACCCTGCCCGTTGTTTGGGCGCAGTGAAACAAAAAAGCCTTCTGCCGCGGGATATCCCGCAGACAGAAGGCTTTTCTATTTTTTGTGAATTACATGCCGCTGAATCTCGATAAGAAATTCTTTACCCGTTCATTCTGCGTGTGCCCGAAGAGTTCTTCGGGGGTCCCATCTTCGACAACAACGCCGCCGTCCATGAACACTACATGGTCGGCAACATCCCGCGCAAATCCCATTTCGTGTGTCACGACCACCATGGTCATGTGTTCTGCTGCGAGCTGGCGCATAACTTTCAGGATTTCTCCAGTCAGCTCCGGGTCCAGCGCCGACGTCGGTTCGTCAAAAAACAGCAGGTCCGGATTCATCGCCAATGCACGTGCAATGGAAACGCGCTGCTGCTGTCCACCCGATAACTGGTGCGGATAGGACGATGCTTTTTCCGATAACCCCATTTTCTCCAGAAGTTCCCGTGCGGTCTTTTCGGCTTCCTGGGGATCTTTTTTCAGAACGCGTACCGGTGCGTCAGTCACGTTCTTTAATACGGTGTAATGTGGGAAAAGGTTGAAATTCTGGAAAACCAGTCCCACATGCAGCCCGATTTTTACACATTCTGCCCGCGGCGCATATACTGCACGGCCATCTGTGCCGTTTTTGACCAGCGTCTCGCCGCAGATTTCGATATTCCCGCTGTCAACGGTCTCCAATTGGGTGACACAACGCAACAGCGTACTTTTTCCGGAACCCGATGGTCCAATGATCGCCAGGACTTCACCTTGCTCCATACTCAGGGAAATCCCTTTCAGCACTTCGGTACCGTCGAAACTTTTCCGGATGTTCTCCAAACGCAAT
>CALWKP010000079.1 GCA_944381295.1 uncultured Clostridia bacterium
GGCAGAATTCTTGCTTTCTCGGGGAAGTGTTGTTATAAGGAAAATAATGATAGGAGTATTATCATTTTTGTTCATCATAACAGCCTGGGATGCGGGCGATTATAAGGGAAAGGCAAGGACGTTTTGAGATATGACAAAAGTATGGAAGAGCCTTGCGGCATGGTGCCTGATACTTATGTTGCTGCCGTTGGGGATGACGGCAGTATCAGCAACGACATTTGAAGAACAATATGCGAGCATGGCGGTTGTTCCGGGAAGTCCGGCAGACCTCGAAGCACAGGCCAGTGCTTCGGAATCATCGAGCAGTTCTGAGCCAGAGCCGGAGCCGGAACCAGAACCATCGAGTTCGGAAGTGACGCCATCCAGTTCGACGCCGGCCCCATCGTCGAGTTCGAGCAGACCGGCTGCGCCGCCGGCATCGAATTCCGAAACGGGCTCGGAGGACGAAAGTTCCAATAATTCCAGGATCAATTATCCTGTGGTATCCAGCCGCCTTTCGTCAGAAGGGGTTGTGCTGCCGGTAGAGAGCAGTGTTTCCGAGCCGGACAGCAGTATTTCCCTGCCCAGTGTAGGGGAAGTCAGCGGAGCAGGGGATATCATTGCGTCGGGAATCGACGTTACCGTGGATAATGAGTTCAACATGATCGGCGTGATTTCCTGGGTATGTATCGGATTAGGCGTTGTCGTGGTAATTGTTGTACTGTTGAGTACGACAAGGCGTCCGCCAACAGGAGGATACGGTAGGAAACGGTATCGGAGAAAGCCGGTCAAGTCGAAGAAAAAGAGACTGCTGAACGATAAATATTATCGGAACATCAGGAAGTATTGAGAGAACGGAAAATATGTTTTTCCCGGAAACGGGGGCTGCTGCAAGACCGAACAGGATTCCATGCAGCGGCCCTTTTTTTAGGACGGAAAGAAAATCCTGAGAAGAACTACATATTTTTAGCGAAGGAAACAGGGTTTTCCGCAGAGAAATGCAATATTTGGAAAGTGTAAACTGTATTATAAAGGAAGGGGAAAAGGAGGGGTCGTGTTGCATTCGGCCGAGGATGTGCAAAGGGTTGTGGATACCTATGCTTCCACTTTGCTGCGGACGGCGTTTTCGCTGATGAAAAACCGCAGCGATGCCGAAGATATGGTACAGGAAGCATTGTTAAAATATATGGAAAAAGCTCCGGAATTTGAAACCCCACAACATGAACGGGCCTGGTTGATTCGGGTAACGGTCAACCTGTGCAGGAACCGTCAGAACACGGCATGGTTCCGGAAAACGGTGCCTCTGGATGAGTCGATCCCCGCGCTCGAGAGCGAGGAAAGCCACGTGCTGGAGGCTGTGTTAGCCCTGCCGAAAAAATACAGGACCGTGATACACCTGTATTATTACGAAGGGTATTCGGTAGCGGATATCGCGCAGATCTTGGGACGGAAACAAAATACGATATTGTCGCAGATGAGCCGCGCGAGGAACCTGTTGAAGCAGAGCCTGAAGGAGGAATTTGATGAATTGCGATAAATACCGCTCGGCAATGGACAAGCTGGAAGCGGAAGAAGAGTGGAAGGAGAAACTGGCGGACGCCATGAAGCGGCGTGCGGGCCAGCAGCCGCAAAAGGCGTGGCGGATGCAGCTTGCAGCAGGCTGCGCCTGTGTGTTTGTGCTGCTGGTAGCGGTGCTTTTGTGGAGAAATCCGGTGGCATTGCAAACAGCAGAAAATACAGCGGCGCAGGCCGCCGGGCAGGCCGGGGAACCGGAAACTGCCGGTCAGCCTGTGGCGTCGGCAGAGGCAGCAGCGGCAACAGCGGATGTGTTTGCAGCAGAAGGCGCGCCGGAAGAGGCAGGAAGCGGAGCGGAGACCGAAGAAACGGAAGGACAGAGCGAGAAACAGGATACAAGGATGCAGGAACGCATCGGGGAGAGCGCAGAGGAACCGCAACAGACCGCGGATGCAGGAACGGTGGAAAGTTCGGGACAGGCGAGTTCCCAAACAGTAGAAAATTCGTCGGTGACGGAAGGGAACGGACAGTCTGGAAGCGCGCCAAATGTGTTTACGGTCCGGGTAGAGGACCGGGAGTTGGTGTCGGAGATGGGCCGCGTGTACCGGAGAGATCACCGGAACCTGGAACTGGATACAGAGGAAAAGCAGGAACTGTACCGGTCGAAATATGTCGGAGAAGTCGGCACCGGGGAAGAATTTGCAGGAAATTATCCGGAAGGAAGCAAAGTGTATGAGATCTCCGGTTACAAGGCGGGAAGCGGATATATTGTAGTGTCGCCGGATGGAGAATCGGAAGCGGTGGAGCTGGTGGAAGTCCCGGAGGCGGAAAACTATACGTTTGAACAGGCAGCCGGTTGCTATACAGAGGAAGAGGACAGCGTTTATACGGTATGTTTGTATGAAGAGGACGGCGGGGTGTCGGTAGTAAACGACCTTGACCTTTTGGCGCAGCTGGACAGCATCAGTGAAGCGGCCCCGTTAGAAGATGCGCAGGTAGGGAATGGAGTACAGGCGGCATTGTATTTTTCGGATGGAGGACGTGCGGCAGCGGCTTTTGATCTGGATGATGGGACCGTAGAGCTCCTGGGAAATACGTATCGTCTGCCGGAAGGATTCCCGCAGAAAATGGAGAAGGCTAAGAAGGAAACGAAGTCGTTCAGTGAGGTGACAGGGTCGCCCAGTGGGGTGACAATGATGAGGATTACGGCATCAGACGGAAGTTCGGTGGAGATCAAGGACCCGGCTGCCGCGCAGAAAGCGGTGGATAGTCTGCTGAAAAGTCCGGAATGGCTTGGGAAATATTATGTTTTGGGAAAAACAGGTTTCTGTGGAAATTCGGAATTTACAGAGCTTGGTAAGATCGAGATTACACACAGCGGCGGGAAACTGGAACTGACCTTTACACAGATCGATTCCTCGATGGTTTCGGTATTTGTAAGAGGGGATGGCGCGGAAGAAGGAGCCTATTCGCCTTACCACGGCAGGATTACCGCCCAGGAATGGACAGATTTTTTGACATATGCCGAGGGACTTTCACAGCGATAACGGAACGAGGTGAAGGGGAATGAAAAAAGTCGTCATGCTGCTGGCAATGGGGATTATCCTTTTGGGAACGTCTCTGTTTGGCAGTGTTGAGGGAAAACGGCCGTTTGAGCAGCTTTCGGAAGAAGATATTGAGGAAGTCCAGTTGATTGTAACGCCGCCGGGTGTAGAAACCGGGCTTTCGGAGATGGAGATTGAAGAACTGGTCGGGATCCTTCGGGATGTACGGATCTATCAGGAGGATAACAGTTACGAGGAATATACCGGTCAGGGCGTGATGTTTGAGATCTCTCTGGACAGCGGAGAAAAATTTGAGGTAGTGGCCTACAATCCGTTTCTGATTATTAACGGGATCGGGTACCGGACAGAATATGGACCGTGTCAGGAACTCAACTCTTTGGGGAACGACGTGGTGAATGCCATGGAAGTCCCGTGGCCGGTAGAAGCGTCAGGTCCGGAGAACTATACGATTTCGGGGAAGATCACGAGGATTGAACCGGATATCACGTCGATTGATATCACGATAGAGAGCAGTTACGGGAGCCGTGAGGTAAAGGCAAAGCTTCCGGAGACAGTATTTGAGGAGTTATGGTCGGTGCTGGAATGTGAAGCGCCGGTAGAACTGGAATATCAGGATGCAGACGGGGAGGTGTTAAGCGGGATAGAAGCAGGGACCCCGCAGCTGATGATTGCGGAAGATCAGGTGCGGCAGGTCACGATTTCGGGAATCGAGGCAATGTCGGTAATGATAGACTGATGAGAGAATTTTGAAAAAGGGGATCCGAAGGAAGAGGAACGGAGGAGAGACCATGAAACAGGCGATACTTGCAGGGATTTGTGTTATCAGTATGATTCTGGCTACCGGATGCAGTGCGTCGTCGAATATGGCGGCACAGGGGGCCGTAGGGGCATCATCCGAGAACTATACTTCCACGAGCAGCAGCGTCGCGGTGTCGGAGGCTGGTGTTGCCGAAGATGCCGCAGCGGAAGTGGATGCCGGTGTTGGGGAGATCGCGGCAGCCAGCGAAGAAAAGATCATCCGGGATTATTTTTATGAGATCGAAACGCTTGATTTTTCTGCATCGGTAAGCGCGGCGGACCGCATTTGCAGCGAGATGGGCGGATACATGCAGGAATCGAGCGTGGAAGGGGATTCGCTTTCCGGAAGGAAAACGCTGCGCAGCGCACATTTTGTGCTGCGGATTCCGGCAGAAAAAACAGGGACGTTCCAGCAGGGACTGGAAGAACTGGGAACCATACGGAATCAGTCCTCCACGAGCCAGCGTGTAACGGAAGAATATTTTGATATTGAATCGCGGCTGAAGAGCCTGCGGGCGCAGGAAGAACGGCTGTTGGAGCTTCTGGAACAGAGCGGGACGATGGAAGAGATCATTACCGTGGAACAGGCTCTTGCAGACGTGACCTACCAGATCGAAAAGCTCACCGGTGAATTGAAGAGGTATGATTCCCTGACGCAGTACAGCACGGTGACCATTGATCTGTATGAAGTGCTGGAACCTTCTCCGGATGAAACGATACCGGTGACATTGGGTGAAAAGATCGGGGCACAGTTCCAGAGTACGCTGCGCGGGATGGCAGCCGTTGGCGAAAGTCTGTTGATTATCGTGATCGGCGGGTTGCCGATATTTGCAACCATCGCAGTGATTGTGGTCGTGATCTGTCTGATCGTACGCCGGCACAATAAGAAGCTGGAAAAGAAAAGGCAGGAGGCGCTGAACGCGTTAGAGGAAAAGAAGAAACCGGAAGAATAAAGCTTTCCTGATTGCCCGCCAGACAAAGTTCAGACTTGTGGTCAGTATGTTGGGCGGCAAGGGGATGGGAAAGGAAGTTCCCAAAGGATTGTTCGGGAGTAATAAGATGTTCCTGGTCGTACAAAGGAATCTTTTTCTGGAAAGGGATCATGCATGGGTACTAGGGAATTTTTCACGGATAACCGGACAGACGTGGGAGAAGAAAAAAACTCCGATGCGGGTGTGATCGTTCGATCTTGCCACTAAGTGAACCGAAGGCTACAAGGGGTAGGCAATCTGTCCGTCTCAGGTCCGCGCGAAAAGAAGGAAGAGGCAATAGAAAGCAGTTTGAAAAAATAGCAGACCCCGACGGTTTTGTCAATGATAAAATGAACGGCTGGCGCCGTCATTGACAAGATCGCCGGGGTCCGCTGATTATGCAAACAGGAGGGCAAAAGCAAACCATGCTTTTGCCCTCCATATAGTATGAGGACGAAGGATCCGCTATTGGCCGAAAGAGGAACCTCCGCAATTGTCTTAGTATTTTTTAATTTTTCACAAGTTCCGGACAACATATGGCTATCAGAAGAGCAAAATGAAGGAACGGATGACACGAGTATGATAAAAAATCGGCGGTTTCGAGCGATTTCCGCTCCAAACCACCGTTTTTTGTGTTGTGCATTTCGGAAAATGTTCGACGCCGTTATGTTGTGAAGATGGGTAAACCTGATTTAGGTACTCAGTTTGTCTGAAAGGTCACTTCCTGGCCGTCGCTTTCCGCCAGGATCGTCCCTTGCTCGTCTGTCCGGTAGATGGTAACGCCTGCATCCTCCAATGCTGTCAGCGTCTTTTCGTGGGGGTGCCCGTAATCATTGCCTGCTCCGCACGAAATCACTGCCGCTTCCGGCGCCACCGCTAACAAAAATGCTGCGCTCGTAGAAGTCTCGCTGCCGTGATGTCCGCACTTTAGGACATCGCTCTTTAAGGCGTAGCCCATGTCTACCATTTCCTGTTCGCTGTCCGCTTCCGCATCCCCTGTGAACAGGAAACTTGTTTCTCCGTAGGTGAATTTCGCCACGATGGAATAACTGTTCAAATCAGAATAACGATCGCTGTTCGGTGCAAAAACTTCCAGCTTTGCCCCATTTTCATCAAAGATAACATCCCCGCCTTTTGCTGCGGTGATCTTTAACCCCTTTTCCGATACCGCTGTCAGAAAATTTTCGTATACTTTGGTTGTCGGTGTCTGGCTGTCCGCAACTTTCGGCGCGTAGATCTTCCCGATTTCAAAATCCGTCACGATCTGTGCCATCCCCCCAATGTGATCTTCATGGGGATGTGTGGCGATCAAATAATCAATTTTCTCAACACCCATGGCTCCAAGCTGTGCCGATAATTCTTCGGCGGTTGCCCGAGTCCCCGCGTCAATCAGTACCGTCTTTCCATCCGGCAGCTGGATCAATTCGCTGTCCCCCTGCCCGACATCCAGAAAATATACCTGTGCGGCACCATCTACGGTCCCTTGCGGCGCGGCCTGTGCCGGCGTTTCCATCGACGAGAAGAAATCATCAAATCCTCCCTGGCTGTTGACAAAATATCCCGCAATCCCTACCAACAACACCATCACTAATGCCGGAAACGTTAATTTGCTTTTTCTGCGTCTTGCTGCCATTGTTTCACGCTCCTGTTACAAAACTTCCTCCCAAAACCGCTTCCTCTTATCATAAAGAAAAAGCCGTCCTTCCCTAAGAACGGCCTTTATGTGTTTTTTATTTCTCGTCTTTAAAGAGATTGAACCGGAATAATTTGGATTCATCTTCGGGATCTTCACAAACGATAAATGCTTCAGCGATTTTCCCGCCTTCAATCAGTTTGGTCAACCCGACTAGCTGGCAAAGTTTACTCTTTAAATTTAGGTGGTCGCCTTCCGGAGTCACCAGATATACATTGCCTTTGCAGCTTTCCAGTAATTCCAAAAATTCCGGAACAGGGATATCATGCAGCTGCATAACGGAATGAGTCATGTCGATTCCTCCTTTCGATATCCATTCTTGTGTTGGGATGCACAA